>NZ_JBEYER010000017.1:0-85505 GCF_040634005.1 Micromonospora sp. NPDC007271 | reverse complement strand
GCACGTGCTGGAAGAGCCGCTGGTGGGCGGCCTCGCGCAGGGCGACGTAGAGGCGGGCCAGCACCACCCAGCCGGTGCCGTCCGGCCGCCGCCGGTCGGCGACCAGGGTGGCCCCGAGGCCGCGCAACCGTTCGACCTCGGCGTCCCGGGTGCCCTCGGCCGCGTGCAGGTCGAGGTGGAACGCACCCTTGCCGTGCCGCTCTCCCACCTTGACGAAGAGCAGGTCGGGCCCGTGCCCGTCGGGCGCGACGAGCACCGCCTCGGGGTCGCCCGGGTGGTCGTCGTCGTGCGGCTTCCGGTCGAGCACCCGACCCCACCAGCTGGCCAGG
Organism: Micromonospora sp. NPDC007271; assembly: GCF_040634005.1. Lineage (NCBI taxonomy): Bacteria > Bacillati > Actinomycetota > Actinomycetes > Micromonosporales > Micromonosporaceae > Micromonospora > Micromonospora sp. NPDC007271. The sequence continues at coordinate 85,176 of NZ_JBEYER010000017.1, read as the reverse complement.
GCGTACGGGTCGTCGGACTCGACAGTGACGAAGTGGATGTGTGCACTCACGGTGCTTCCTCCTGATCGGAGTGCGCCCGCCGGGAGTGGATCGTGTCAGCGAGGACCGGGGCGGGGCGCGGGACTGTTCACGGTGGACATCAACCACACCCCCTTCCGCACGTCGGGCTGACGCGGCAGATCATGGCACGGTCCCCGCCCGGCGGACAAGGCGGCTTCACGCCGCCCGACCCGGCCCCACGGGACGGGCACCGGACCAGACGGTTCGGCCGGTCACGGGCCGCCGGGCGCGTGGCTGTCAGGTGCCGGCGGGCGCGTCGGCGGACGGCAGGGTGACGGTCACCTCCAGGCCACCGCCCGGCTGGGCGACCGCCGTGACGGTGCCACCGTGCGCGTCGCAGACCGCCCGGACGATGGAGAGCCCCAGCCCGGAGCCGCGGGCGCCGGTACGCTCCTGGCCGCCGCGCCGGAACGGCTCGAACAGCCCCGGCACGTCGGCCGGGGCCACCTCGAACCCGGTGTTCCCCACCACCAGCCAGGACCGTTCCCCGTCGCTGCTGGTGCGGATCCACAGCCGGCCGTGCAGGTGGTTGTAGCGGACGGCGTTCTCCACCAGGTTGCCGGCCAGCCGGTCGAGCAGGCCCGGGTCACCGACCACCGGCGCCGGCCGCAGCTCGGTGTGCACCTTGAGGCCGATCCGCTCCACCTCGCGGGCCATCGCGGAGAGGGCGTTGGCGGCACCCACCGCCAGGTCACTCTCGGCGCGGCGGGCCAGCCGGCGCCCGGCCTGGGCCTCGCTGCGGGCCAGCACCAGCAGCGCGTCGACGAGGCCGTTGGCCCGTTCCGAGGCGTCCCGGACCACGGTGGCCATCCGGCGGTACTCGGCGCTGTCCGCCTCGTCGTCGCTGAGCGTCACGTCGATCTCGGTCCGCATCACGGCGAGCGGGGTACGCAGCTCGTGCGACGCGTTGGCGACGAAACGCCTCTGCGCCTCGAAGGCGGCGGCGATCCGGTCCAGCATCGCGTCGAACGTCTTGGCCAGCTCGGCCACCTCGTCGTCGGCGCCGGACCAGCCGATCCGCTGGTCCAGCGTGGCCTCGCCGAGCCGGCGGGCGGTGGCGGTGACCTGGTGCAGCGGGCGCAGCGCCCGCCCGGCCACCAGGTACGCCCCGGCCACCCCGACCACGCTGATCGCCAGCAACGCACCCAGGCCCTTGAGCAGCAGTTCCTGCGAGGCCGCGGCGACGAGCTGTTGCTGCCACTGCCCGGCCTCCAGGGTGCGGCCGTCCGCCAGCACCACCGTGGTGCCGGGCGCCAGCTCGTCGGTCGGCCGCAGCGCGTCGCGGACCAGCAGCCAGGCCAGCAGCACCAGGATCGCCCCGGCCCCGACCAGCAGCACCCCGTTGAGCAGGGTGAGCCGCAGTCGCAGGGTGGGACGCAGCCACCGCCGTCGGGTCATGATCGCACCTCGGTTCGCGACTGCGGGGCTCGCAAACCCGGCTCACTCCTCGCGCTCACGCCGACACCTCGGCGGTGCGGTAGCCGGCCCCGACCACCGTCTCGATCAGCGGCGGGTCACCGAGCTTCTTGCGCAGCGTCATGACGGTGACCCGGACGATCGTGGTGAACGGGTCGGTGTTCGCGTCCCAGACCCGCTCCAGCAGCTCCTCGCTGGAGACCACCGCGCCGCGCGCCTTGAGCAGCTCCGCCAGCACGCCGAACTCCTTGTTGGTGAGGTCGACCGGCACGCCGCCGCGGGTGACCACCCGGCGGGCCGGGTCGAGCACCAGATCAGCGAGGGCCAGCACCGGCGGGGCGGCCGGGGTGGCCCGGCGGCCGAGCGCCTGCACCCGGGCGACCAGCTCGTCGAAGGCGAACGGCTTGGGCAGGTAGTCGTCGGCGCCGAGCTGCAGCCCCTCGACCCGGTCGGCGACCGTGCCGCTCGCGGTCAGCATCAGCACCCGGGTCAGGGTGCCGGAGGCGGCCAGGTCGGCGCAGATCCGGTCGCCGTGCACGCCGGGCAGGTCCCGGTCCAGGACCACCACGTCGTACCGGGTGACGAAGGCCGCCTCGTGCCCGGCGTTGCCGTCGTAGGCGACATCCACGGCCATGCCGCGCTTGCGCAACCCGCGCGCGATCGCGTCGGCGAGGTTCCGCTCGTCCTCGACCACCAGCACCCGCATCCCGGCCCTCCCGCCTCGTGACCTCCCGACAACCTAGTGCCAGCCACCAAACCAGCGTCCCTCGCCGTCTTTGCAAAAGACCTTCAGGTACGTCATGCTCCCGGCACCTGGCGACAAGGAGCTGCCGATGACCGCAACGCCCGGCCGGCGGGACGTGGCGTACCGCCGCTTCCGCTTCCCGGCGGACCTCGCCCTCGGCACGGCGGACGGGGTGGCCGGCGGCCCGGACGGCCTGGTGGTCGCCGAGCCGACCGATGCGGTCGACCACACCGACCCGCACGCCGGCGTCACCATCCGGTACGACCGGGCCGCCTGGACGTCGCCGGTGGTCGGGGTGGGCTTCGCCGCGCACGAGATCGTGCCGTCGTGGACCGCCGACACCCCGCCGGGCTGCTGGCTCAAGGTGGAGTTGCGCGGCTGGCACGAGGACACGCCGACCACCGACTGGTACGTGCTGGGCCACTGGGCCGCCGACGACACCGACTTCCACCGCAGCTCGGTGCCGGGGCAGGCCGGCGACGACGCGCGGGTGCTGGTCGACGTGCTGCGGGTCGCGGCGGCGATGGTCACCGGCTGGCAGGTCCGGGTCACCCTGTTCCGCCGCTCCGGAGCCACGGCCGGCCCGGTGCTGCGGACCGTCGGCGCGGTCGCCTCGGCCGACGCACCGGCCCGCACGCCCGCCGACCCCGCTGGCCCGGCCGGCCCGGCCGGCCGGGCGACGGACGCGGACGGCACCGGCGCCCGGGGGCGGGTGCTCGACGTGCCCCGGTACGCACAGCGGCTGCACGCCGGCGGGGAGACCCGCTGGGGTGGCGGCGGGGACTCCTGGTGCAGCCCCACCTCCGTCTCGATGGTGCTGGACTTCTGGGGCGCCGGCCCCACCCCCGACCGGTACGCCTGGGTCGACCCGCCCGGCCCCCGGCCGGCGGTGGTGCACGCCGCCCGGCACTGCTACGACCACGCGTACGCGGGGGCCGGGAACTGGGCGTTCAACACCGCGTACGCGGGCCGGCACGGGGTGGACGCCTTCGTCACCCGGCTGCGCGACCTGGCCGAGGCGGAGCGGTTCATCGCGGCCGGCATCCCGCTGATCGTCTCCGCCGCGTTCACCGTGGGCCAGGTGCCGGGCCTGGACTACGACACCCGGGGACACCTGATGGTGCTGGTCGGCTTCACCGCCGACGGCGACCCGGTGCTCAACGATCCGTACGCCCCGGACGACGAGAGGGTGCGCCGGACCGTGCCACGCGCGCCGTTCGAGGTGGCCTGGCAGGCGGGCAGCGGCGGGGTCGCGTACGTGCTCCGACCCGGGTCGGTGCCGCTGCCCCCGGCCCCCGCCCAGGCCAACTGGTGAATCACCGGCCGTCCGGCCAGACCATCAGCCCGCCGGCCGGCGACCGACAGACCAGCGCGGCATCGGCGGCGACGCAGTCGCCCCAGGAGCCCGGGAGCACCGCCCGGTACCGGACCTGGGCGGCCGACACGTCCAGCTCCGCCACCAGCGTGCGGCCCCCGACGACGGGACGGAAGCCGAGCAGCCGGGACCCGTTCCGGTCGACGTCGGCCAGCCGCCAGCGGCCCAGCCCGGCCAGGGCACGGCCGGCTCCGGGATCGAGCACCGCCAGTTCCACCGCCGGCCCGCCGGCCGGGGCGACGGCGAGCAGCCGGTCCCCGACCCGGCGGGCGTCGGTCCAGTGGTCGTCGCTCCAGCGGAGGCGGCCGGTGACCGGGTCGTAGGTCCGCAGGCCGGACGCCTGGTCCCGCCGGCAGATCACTTCGGCGCAGTCGGCGAACCAGGTCGCGCCGTCCCGCCGGACCGGGAGCGTCCACCGCCGGTCCAGCCGGTCCAGGCCGTACGCGGTGACCGTGCCCGACGCGTCGACCAGCAGCAGGTCGCCCACCACCTGGGTCAACCGGTACGGCGCCCGGCCGTCGGTCGGCGGCAGCCGGCCGGCCCGCCGCAACGCGCCGGTGTCGACGTCGTACACCTCCACCCGTCCGTCGTCGGTGAGCAGCACCGCCGCCGTCACGCCCCGGTCCCCGAACCCGTACACCATCCCGCTGTCGGGGAACGGCATCGACCAGCGCACCGTGCCGGACCCCGGGTCGACCGCCCGGATGGTGTCCGTCCGGCCCGGCTGCTCGACGAGCACCCCGCCCGCCTGGGTCGGCACCGGGTAGCCGGGCTGCCGCCACCGTATCGACCCGGTGCGCGGGTCCAGGGCGGTGGTGCGGGCGCTGTCGGACCCGGGCGGCCCGCTGGTCACCAACGACAGGCCGGCCACCGCCCACAACCCGGTCACGTCGTCGCCGTCGGGCAGGGTGAACCGCCACACCGGCGCGCCGCCGGGCAACCCGTACCCGACGACCTCCCGGCCGCCGCGGCCGGTCGGGTCCGGCCATTCGGCAACGATCAGCCGGTCGGCGACGACCAGGAAGTGGGCGTCGTGCGGGGCCGGCACGGAAACGCCGGGCGGCCGGCGGGGCGCCGGCGCCGCGCCGGCCAGGGTGAGCAGCGCGGCACAGCAGAGCGCCAGCACCCGGGCCGGCGCCGCCGGGGGCCGACGGGCCCGCGGGGGCGGCGGCTCCGGCTGGTCCCCGTGCCGCAGCTCCCCCAGCTCGATCACCCCGCTCACCGGTTCCACCACAGCACGAGACGGCCGTCGATCCGGTGGCAGACCAGCAACGCCTCGCCGAGGCGACAGTCCCCGACGGCACCCGACAGGGCGTCACGGATCCGGGCGTGTCCGGCCACCGGATCCAGCTCGGCGATGATCAGCCGGCCGTCCCCGCCCAGCCGTACGCCGAACACGGGGCCGTCCCGGCCGGCCCAGTCGTCGCGCGAGATCACCTGCCATTCGCCGAGGTCGGCGACGAGCCGGCCGGTGGCCTCCTCCACGACAGCCAGCGCGGAGGCGGTGGGCACCCGCCCGGCGACCAGGAGCCGGCCGTCAGCCGCCGCCAGCACCGCCGACCATCGGGGGTCGCTCCACCGGGTCGCGCCGGTGGCCGGGTCGAGCACCGCCACCCCGTCCTGCCGATAGGCGCAGAGCGACCGGCCGCAGGGCTCGACGTACTCGGCCAGGGGCAGCGCGACGGTCCAGCGGGGGTCCAGCCGGTCCAGGTCGTAGCCGGTCACCGTGTCACCGTGGCCGATCACCAGCAGCAGGTCGGCGGCCGCCACGGCCCACCGCCGCGCGGGCGGCGCGCCGGAGCGCAGGTCGCGGGCGACCAGCCGGGTGCCGGCGGCGGCGTCGAAGACCTCCACCGTGCCGGAGTCGCGCACCAGCACGAGCCGCTCCATCCCGGCCGGCCCGCGGCTCACATTCAGCTCGGCCGAGGTAGTCGGGATCGACCACAGCGTCCGGCCGGTAGGGACGTCCAGCCGGCGGGTTTCGGTGGTGCCCGCGTCGTTGCCGGTGTGCAGCAGCAGGAGGTCGCCCACCGGGAAGGCCACGCCGGGGTGCCGCCAGCCGAGCCGTCCGGTCGCGGCGTCGACGGCCGTGGTCTCCCATCCGACGTCGCGGGCGGTCCGGCCGATCAGCAGCAGCCGCCCCTGGACGGCCCAGGCCATGTCGACGTCACCGTCGCCGGGCAGCGGAATCCGCCACAGTGTCCGCGCCCGGCCCGCCGTCACCCGGTACGCGACCAGCCGCCGGCCGACGCCGCGCTCCGGATCGGGGGGCTCCGCCACGTACACCTGGTCGCCGGCGACGAACACCTTCGCGACGGGACCGCCGGGCACGGTCGCGGCGATCCGGCGCGGTGCCGGTGCCGCGCCGGCCAGGGTGACCAGCGCCGCCAGCAGCACCACGAGGCACCGGTACGGGCGGCCGACGGCCCGCGGCGGCCGGGCCGGTGGGTCGGGCGCGGGTTCGTCACGGAGCACACCCAGATCGATGATCGCCACGATCGCCCCTCTCCGCGCCGCCGCCTGCAGGCCGTCGGGCGCACACCGCGCGGGCATCCCGGGCGGCCGGGGCGACGCCGGGCCGGCCGGTCCGACGGCCCGCCGTGGCGGAGGCGCCCCGCCGGCCGGCCCGCGCCGACGTGCTGGCCATCGGAGCCTATGCGTTGCTGGGCGTTCTCGTCTGCCTCAACCGCTGGCGAGACGTGCGGCAGCGGGGCCCTCGACGGAGCCCACTCCGCCGACCGACCTGATGACGCGGACGATTCACCGCGGGCCGGTCAGGCGGCCGAGCGGCTCAGCGTCCGGACGTCCCAGAACCACACGTCCAGCTCCCGCCGGGCGGGGCCGACCAACTGCTCCACGGTCAGCCGCAGCGGCTCGGCGTTCGGCTGGTCCAGCGGCAACACCACGATGGCCGCCCGCCAGTGCCGCAGCTCGTCGAGGAAGCGGCGGCGCTGCCGGTCGTCGAGCTTCGGCGTACGCCCGGTGGCCGCGACCTCCGCCAGCAGGGCTCCGATGCCGCTGGGCCGCCCGCCGAAGCGGCCCGGGTCGCCGGTGACCCCGTTGCGCGGGGCGAGGAAGTACCCGCCGGGGATCTTGAAGGCCAGGCCGGTGCTGGCCGCCCACCGCATCGGGTCGCTGTGGCCCTGGCTCGGCACCGGCACCGGCACCAGGGTCTGGTCCGGGCCGACGTACTGCCGCCAGCGGTCGGCGGTGATGAACTTCGGCACCGGCGGGCGGTCGGTCACCTGCAACGGCATCGGTGCGATCGGCAGCAGCGCGAACACCAGGCCGGCGGCGGTGAGGGTACGCACGGTCCGCCGCTCGACGGTGCGCAGCGACCAGGCCCGTTCGACGGCGAAGGCCAGCAGCACTCCGACGACCACGGTCGTGATCAGCCCGAACCGGGTGGGCACCACCGCGTCCAGCAACGGCAGCCGGACCAGCAGATCCCACGGGCCGGTGAACAGGTACCGGTCCCACCAGGTCACCCGCTCGCCGAGGGAGAGCACCGCGAAGAACAGCCCGGTCGCCGCGAGCGCCCGGACCAGCACCTCCCGGCGCAGCCAGACCACGATGCCGACGGCCAGCAGCGACAGGCTCCAGCCGAAGAAGGCGTTCTCCTCCGAGTAGTTCGGGGCGAGGTTGACGTTCGCCCGCTCGTCGCCGCCCAGGGTCGGCGAGCCCTGGGCGAAGAACGCGGCGATGTCGTTGCCGTAGTCCTGGACCGCGTCGCTGAGCCCGTGATACGCCATCGGTCCGGCGAACTGGACCCAGAGCGGGTACGCCAGCAGCGCGCCGGCGAGCACCGCGCAGACGGCCAGCCCGGTCCCCAGCGGACGCCACGCCGTGGCCCACCGCTCCCGCTGCTGGACGACCACCGCGAGCAGGAACACGCCGCAGGACAGCGCGGTGAAGAGCAGGATCTCCTCGTTGATGAACGCCTGCACGGTGACCATCAGGGCGAGCAGCGCGCCGTCGCGGGCCGGGCGGGTGGAGCGGGTCAGCACCAGCACCCGCCACACGATGAACGGCAGCAGGAACTGGGAGATGATGTTGGGGTGCCAGTTGGCGTGCGCCAGCATGGCCGGCGAGAACCCGCAGAACCAACCGCCCACCGCGGCGGCCAGCCGGGTACGCACCACGTGCTGGGAGAGCATCCGGTACCAGGCGGCGGCGGTGCCGGCCAGACCGAGCGTCACCAGCGTGACGAAGGAGACCGCCGGTCCGAACAGGACCGTGATCGGCACCATCGGGATACCGAGGGCCAGGATGGCGGTGTTCGCCATCATGTTGACCCCGTCCGGATAGTTGACCTGCTCGGTGAAGAACGGGAACTCGCCGTGCAGCACGACGCGCACCGAGTGGGCGAGGAAGAACTGCATCACCGCCGGGTCGCCGCTGTAGAGGGCCGCGACCCGGCCGGCCGGGTCGGCCCAGATCCGGCTGGTCACCCAGAGCGCGGCGAGCAGGAAGCCGCCGTAGACGGCGAGGTCGACGCGGCGTGGGATCCACCGCCGGCGCGGGGCCGACCGGCCCGCTCCGGCGTTCGGTGACGCCGGCCGGGCGGGGGCCGCCGGTGCGACAACGGTGTCGGGGAGGACGGAGGTGATGCCCGTCGGGATGTCGGCGTCCGGTAGCGCATCGACACGGGGCTCGGCAAGCGTCACAGTCGGCGGAGTCTACTGGAGCCGGAAAATAGCCGCGAATCCCCTGGGTTCCACTGTGGAGCCCGACCGGGAGGGACGAGGACCGGCGGGGGCGACTCACCGGACATCTCGTACCATGTGGCTTCCAAACACGACCGGCGACGGGATCGGGGGCGTACAGGTGGCGACAGTCCGCCGACCCGGCACAACGGCCACCGCGCTGCTGGCCCTGCTGCTGGCCGCGACCGGGTGCGGGCCCGTCGCGGGTCGGCAGCCGGCCGCGCTCCGGGCCGGCTACGACAGCCTCGACGGGCCGCTGGCCGTCTGGCCGGCGCGCGGCAGCCTGGCCGGCGACGCCGACGCAACCGCCGGGATCAGCTCGGCCGTGCGGGACTGGCGCTCGCCGGTCGACGACCGGGTGCACCTGTCGTCGTCCGGCATCCTCTTCGCCGGCGAGGCGGCCGGGGCGCCGCTGGCCCTGGTCGCCGCCGACGTGCCCGGCGAGAGCGCCTCCTGGCTGCTGCAACTCGACCGGGCCGGGGAGCGCTGGCGGGTCGCCCACGCCATCCGGTACACCGACCCCGGCTACCTGGTCTACTCGGACGTGCTGCCGGTCCAACTCCCCGCGGGCCGGCGCTACCTCACCTCGGCCCGCGTGGAGCGGCTGCTCGGCCCGGACGGCCGCCCGCTGGCCAGCACCGACGGCCTCACCGAGCCGGTCGCCGTCCCGGCCTGCCGGGCGGTGCCACTGACCGCGACGCTGCGCGCCACCCGGTCGCTGCCACGCGGCCGGGCCGCCGACCGCGTGCTCGACCTGGGTACGGGCATCGCCGCCCCCCGCTATCCGCTGGTCCGCGACGAGACCGGTTCCGGCAAGCGGGCCCTGGCCGGGCTGGACACCTGCGTCCTCGCCGCCGCCACGGGGCCGTTCGGCAGCCTTCCGCGCCCACTCGGCGACGGGGAGGCGCCGCGCTCGGTCCCGGAGTCCTGGCCGATGGCGGGGATCGCCGTCCGGTCGCTTGGCGAGCTGGCGCTGGGCGGCGACCGGCCGGGCGACCTCGAACAGCTCACCTGGGAGAGCGCCACCGGCACGATGACCGCGGTCGTCTACCGCTCGGCCGACGGCGCCGCGCCGATCGTGTCCCCGGCCGACCGGTCAGGCGAACTGCAGGCGTACCTCCTGCCGGTGCCCGGGCAGGAGGTGGCGGTGCTGAGCTGGCGCGTCAACCGGGATGCCTCGTTCGCCGCCCCGCCGGGGACCGCGCGCCTGGTGGAACGGCCGGGGCTGGTGGTGGTGCCGCAGCCGGACCGCAGGCAGACGTTCAGCCTGGCGGGGCCGGAGAAGACCTGGTATCGCTCCGTCGAGGGTCGCTGACCTGCGGCTTCGGCGAACCCCCGCGCACTGATCGACACTGGCGGGCCAGTCCGCCAGACACAGCGTCCAGCCAGGCGGGAACGTTGACGGGCAGGCTGGGTTCTCCTCGGCGGGTCGAACGGCTGGGCTGCCACCGGTCAAGGTGGGCACGACGCACCACGCCGGCCGGGCGGGCCCCGCGCGAGGCAGGGCCGCCCGGCCGGCGTGGTGGGTCAGTTCTTGGCGGCGGCCTTGTCGGGGGCCGGGTCCACGGGCTGGGCGTCCAGGCCGGAGATCCAGCCGGTGACGTCGCGGGCCACGTCCTGCGCGGTCAGGCCGAGGTCGACCAGGATCTGCGCCCGGGTGCCGTGCGGGTGCCAGTCGGCCGGCACGCCCAGGTCCTTGAGCGGCACCCGGACGTCGGCGTCCCGCATGGCCTGACCGAGCGCGTCGCCGACGCCGCCGACCCGGACGCCGTCCTCGACGGTGACCACGAGGCGGTGCCCGGCGGCCAGCTCGACCAGCTCGGCCGGGATCGGGCGGACCCAGCGCGGGTCGACGACGGTGACGCCGTAGCCCTGCTCGGCGACCCGGGCGGCCACCTCCATGCCGAGGCCGGCGAAGGAGCCGACCGCGACCAGCAGCACGTCGGTACGCGCAGACTCGGCCAGCACGTCGACCGCGCCGACCCGGCGGACGGCCGGCAGGTCACCGGCGACGGTGCCGGTCGGGAAGCGGAGGATGGTCGGGCCGTCCTCCACCGCGACCGCCTCGCGCAGTTCCTCGCGGAGGCTGGCCGAGTCGCGGGGCGCGGCGATCCGCAGGCCGGGCACGACGCCGAAGACGGACATGTCCCAGATCCCGTAGTGGCTCGGCCCGTCCGGGCCGGTGATGCCGGCCCGGTCCAGCACGAAGGTGACCGGCAGCTTGTGCATCGCCACGTCCAGCAGCACCTGGTCGAACGCCCGGTTGAGGAAGGTGGCGTAGACGGCCACCACCGGGTGCAGCCCGCCCATGGCGAGGCCGGCCGCCGAGGTGGCGGCGTGCTGCTCGGCGATGCCCACGTCGTACACCCGCTTCGGGTACTTGCGGGCCAGGGCGGCGATGCCGGTCGGCTCGGCCATGGCCGCGGTGATGCCGACCACGTCGGGCCGCTCGTCGGCGATCTTGACCAGCTCGTCGGCGAAGACGTTCGTCCACTTCACCGACGGGGCGGCGAGCAGCTTGCCGGTCTCGGTGTCGAACGCGCCGGGGCCGTGGAAGCAGTCCGCCTCGTCCTCCTCGGCCGGGCGGTAGCCGTAGCCCTTGCGGGTGACCGCGTGCACGATCACCGGGCCACCGAAGTTCTTCGCGGCGCGCAGCGCCGACTCGACCGCGGTCACGTCGTGGCCGTCGACCGGGCCGACGTACTTGATGCCGAGGTCCTCGAACATGGCCTGCGGCGCGACCGCGTCCTTGATGCCCTTCTTGACCGCGTGCAGCACCTCGTACATCGGCTTGCCGACCAGCGGGGTGTTGCCGAGGGCGTCCTTGACGGTGTCGAGCACCTTCTCGTAGCCCGGGTTGAGCCGCAGCGAGGAGAGGTGGTCGGCGAGGCCGCCGATGGTCGGCGAGTAGGAGCGACCGTTGTCGTTGACCACGATGACGAGGGGGTTGCCGGCGGTGGCGATGTTGTTCAGCGCCTCCCAGCACATGCCGCCGGTCAGCGCGCCGTCGCCGACCACGGCGACCACGTTGCGCCGCTCGGCGCGCAGCGCGTACGCCTTGGCCAGCCCGTCGGCGTACGACAGGGCGGTGGAGGCGTGCGAGTTCTCGATCAGGTCGTGCTCGCTCTCCGCCTGGCTGGGGTAGCCGGAGAGGCCACCGCGCTGGCGGAGCTTGTCGAAGCCCTCCTGCCGGCCGGTGATGATCTTGTGTACGTATGCCTGGTGGCCGGTGTCGAACAGGAGCCGGTCCCGCGGCGAGTCGAAGACCCGGTGCATCGCCAGGGTCAGCTCGACGACGCCCAGGTTGGGGCCGATGTGCCCGCCGGTGCGGGAGACCTTGGCGATCAGGAAGTCACGGATCTCAGCGGCGAGGATGTCCAGTTGCTCGGCGGTCATCCGCTTCACGTCCTGCGGGCCACGGACGGTGCCCAGCAGCCGACCGTGGTTGGCCGTGTCCTCTTCAACGCTCATGACCGAAGAGTCTATCGGCCGCCCACCGGCACGCAGCCCGACCATGGATCTCCGCAGCCCCGGGTGACGGTCACGCGGTGACGACCAGCCGGCGCGGCGGGGCCGGCGGCACGGCCGCGTACGCCGGGCCGGACGGGGTCCAGGAGCCGAGCACGGCGGCCCGGGACGCCCCGGTCACCGACGGGATCGCCCCGGGCAGGCCGTGCCAGGAGAGCCAGCCGAGCAGGGCGAACGCGTACGCCTCCTTGGCCTGCGCCGGCACCCCCAGCTCGTCGGTGGTCCGCAGCCGCCACCGCCCCTGCCCGAGCGCGGCCAGCCGGGCGTACAGGGTGGGATTGCGGACGCCCCCGCCCGCGGCGACCACCTCGGTCACCCCGAACCGGTCGCACTCGGCGGCGACCGTCCGGGCGGTCAGCTCGGTCAGCGTGGCGAGCACGTCGTCGGCGGCCACCGGCTCACCCAGGGCGGCCAGCTTCCCGTCCAGGTAGCCGCCGTGGAACAGCTCCTTGCCGGTCGACTTGGGCGGGGGCGCCGCGTAGTAGGGCTCGGCGAGCAGCAGCGCCAGCAGCCCCGGGTGCACCCGGCCGGCGGCCGCACGGGCCCCGTCGAGGTCGCAGGGGCGGTCGAGGAGGCGCCGGGCCGCCGCGTCGAGCAGCGCGTTGGCCGGGCCCACGTCGTACCCGAGGACGGGGGCGTCGGGGGCGACCACGGTGAGGTTGGCGATGCCACCGAGGTTGAGCGCCGCGCGCGGCGCCCCACCGCCTGGACCGGGCGCGGCCGGGTCGAGCAGCAGCGCGTCGAAGGCCGGCACCAGCGGCGCGCCCTGGCCGCCGGCCGCCACGTCCGCCGACCGCAGGTCGTGCAGCACCGGTACGCCCACCCGGGCGGCCACCCGGGCCGGCGCGCCGAGCTGGAGGGTGCCCCGGACCCGGCCCGCCTCGACCCAGTGGAAGACGGTCTGCCCGGGCGAGACGACGGCGTCGACCCGGCCACCGGCCAGCTCGACGCCGACCGCCGCCGCCTCGGCGAAGACCTCGCCGAGGCGGTTGTCCAGCCGGCAGACCGCCTCGATCGTGGTGGCCGCGGGCGGCAGCAGCGCCCCGATCTCGGCGCGCAGGTCGTCGGGGTAGTCCAGGCCACGGTGGCCGAGCGGGCGCAGCCGCAGGATCTCCCCGTCCCGGGTGAACTCGGCCGCCGCCACGTCCACCCCGTCGTACGACGTCCCCGACATCAACCCGACGATTCGCAAGGAAGGGCCCCCTGTTAACGCATTCGGTATAGGAAGGGTCCCCTGCTAACGCCCGGCGGGCAGCAGGAGGCCGACCAGTTCGACGTGCTGGGTCATCGGGAACAGGTCGAAACCGCGCAGCGCGGCCAGCCGCCAACCCAGCTCGGTGAAGGCGCGTACGTCCCGGGCGAAGGCGGCCGGGTCGCAGGCCACGTACGCCACCGCGCGCGGACCGGCGGCGGCGACGTGTCGCACCACCGGCACGCCGGCCCCGGACCGGGGCGGGTCGAGGACCACCAGGTCGACCGGGCCGGTGACCCGGCGGCGGGCCAGCGCGGTCTCCACCCGGGCGGCGACCACCTCCACCGCGGGCAGGTCGGCCAGGTTCTCCCGGGCCGCGGCCACGCCCTGCTCGGCGGACTCGACCAGGGTGATCCGGGCGTCGCCGACCCGGTCGGCGAGGGCGGCGGCGAAGAGGCCGGCACCGCCGTACAGGTCCCAGGCGGTCTCGCCGGGCCGCGGGTCGAGCAGGTCCAGGACCGCGCCGACCAGGGTGTCCGCCGCGGCGGGATGGACCTGCCAGAAGCTGGACGCGGGAAGCTGCCACTCCCGGCCGGCGGCCACCTCGCGGACCACGGTCGGGCCGCTGACCGGGGTGGGTGCCCCGGCGGCGAGGGCGGTGACGCTGACGTCCCCGCCGGTGGAGGCGACGGTCTCCACCGCGTCGGCGTCCGGCCAGCGGGCTCCGCTGGGCACCAGCACCGGCAGCTCCTGGATGGCCGGGTGGGCGATCAGGCAGCGGTCGACCGGCACCACCTCGTGCGAGCGGTGCTTGAGCAGCCCCGCCCGGCCGGCGGCGTCCACCGCGTAGCGGACCCGGGATCGCCAGCCCAGCGGCCCGCCGGGCAGCGCCGCCACCCGCAGGCCGAGCGCGTCGACCTGCCCGTCGGTGAGGCCCCCGAGCCGGGTGAGCTGCTCGCGTACCACCGCGGTCTTCCAGTCGAGCTGGGCGGCGGGGGTGACGTGCTGGAGGTCGCAACCGCCGCAGCGGCCCGGCTTCGCGTACGGGCAGGGCGGCTCGACCCGGTCCGGGGAGGCGGTCAGCACCTGCACCGCGTCGGCGCGGGCGAAGCCCCGGTGCAGTTCGGTCACCTCGGCCACCACGCGCTCCCCGGGCAGCGCGTGCCGGACGAAGACCACCTGGCCGCCCACCCGGGCCACGCAGTGCCCGCCCGGCGCGACGGCGTCCACGGTCAGCTCAACCCGCTCGGCTTCCTCCAGCCCGCGCCGCCCGCCGGTCTCCGCCGACCCGCGCCGCCCGCCGGTCTCGCCGGTCTCGCCGGCCCCCGGCTCACGGTCGGCTCGCTGGTCGCCCGCCCGGGTGGCGGGCCGGCCCGTCACGGGCGCTCCCCCGCGCCCGGGCCGCGCTCCGGCGACGGGGCGGAGACCACCGGCGGGACGGCGGGCGGCAGGGTGCTGCGCGGGGCCACCCGGGGCCCGCGCTTCGGGCCACGGGTGAGCGTGGCGTCCAGCCGGTCCAGGTTCTTGCTCGCGGTGGACGCGAGCTGCCAGGGCACGCTGGTCACCATCACGCCCGGCTCGAAGAGCAGTCGCCCCTTCAGCCGCAGCGCGCTCTGGTTGTGCAGCAGGTTCTCCCACCAGCGGCCCACCACGTACTCGGGGATGAAGACGGTGACCACGTCGCGGGGCGACTCACGGCGGACCGAGGCGACGAAGTTCAGGATCGGCCGGGTGATCTCCCGGTACGGGGAGTCGATCACGGTCAGCGGGACGGGCAGTTCACGCCGTTCCCAGTCCGCCTGCAGGTCCCGGGTGTCCTTCTCGTCGACGTTCACCGTCACCGCGGTCAGCGTGTCCGGCCGGGTGGCCCGGGCGTACGCGATGGCCCGCAGCGTCGGTTGGTGCAGCTTGCTGACCAGCACGATGGCGTGGTTGCGGGCGGGCAGCACACCCCGGGCCTCGGTCGGCTCCAGTTCGGCGGCGACCCGGTCGTAGTGCCGGCGGATGGCCAGCATCAGCAGGTAGATCACCGCCATCGCGGCGATCGCGATCCAGGCGCCGAGCAGGAACTTGGTGACCAGCACGATGATCAGGACGGTGCCGGTCAGCGCCATGCCGAAACCGTTGATCGCACGGGAGCGCACCATCCGACGGCGCGCCTCCGGGTCCCGCTCGTGGCGCAGGTGCCGGTTCCAGTGCCGGATCATGCCGGCCTGGGAGAGCGTGAACGAGACGAACACCCCGACGATGTAGAGCTGGATCAGCCGGGTCACCTCGGCCTGGAAGCCGATGATCAGCACCACCGCGAAGACGGCGAGGAAGACGATGCCGTTGGAGAACGCCAGCCGGTCGCCCCGGGTGTGCAGCTGGCGGGGCAGGTAGCGGTCCTGGGCCAGGATCGAGCCGAGCACCGGGAAGCCGTTGAACGCGGTGTTGGCGGCCAGGAACAGGATCAGCGCGGTCATCCCGGCGACGACGAAGAGCAGCACCGACCCGTGGCCGAAGACCGCCTCGCCGAGCTGGGTGGTGACGGTCTTCTGCACGTACCCGTCCGGCCCGGAGACGATCTGGCTCGCGGACTCGACGAACTGCAGGTGGGTCAGCCGGGCCAGCCAGATGATGCCGAACAGCATGCTCACCGCGATCAGCCCGAGCAGCAGCAGGGTGGTGGCCGCGTTGCGGCTCTTCGGCGCCTTGAACGCCGGCACCCCGTTGGAGATCGCCTCCACGCCGGTGAGCGCGGCGCTGCCCGAGGAGAAGGTCCGCAGCAGCAGGAAGACCAGCGCGAACCCGGTGACGCTGTGCTCCGCCTGGATCTCCAGGCCGGCGCTGGGCGCGCGCAGCTCGTCACCGAGAATGAAGATCCGGATCAGGCCGGTGAGCAGCATGGCGCCGATCACGATCACGAAGCCGTAGGTCGGGACGGCGAACGCCGTGCCGGACTCGCGCAGGCCGCGCAGGTTCATCGCGGTCAGCAGGGTCACCGCGAGGACCGCGATCAGCACCTTGTGTTCGGCCACGAACGGCAGGACGGAGCCTAGGTTGGCCACCCCGGAGGAGATCGACACCGCCACGGTGAGCACGTAGTCGACCAGCAGCGCGCTGGCCACCGCCAACCCGGCGCGCGGACCGAGGTTGACCGTCGCCACCTCGTAGTCGCCGCCGCCCGAGGGGTAGGCGTGCACGTTCTGCCGGTAGCTCGCCACCACGGTGAGCATCACCACGACCACCGCGAGCGCGATCCACGGCGAGAAGAGGTACGCCGACGCGCCCGCGATGGAGAGCGTCAGCAGGATCTCGTCCGGCGCGTACGCGACGCTGGACAGCGCGTCGGAGGCGAAGACCGGCAGCGCGATCCGCTTCGGCAAAAGCGTGTGCTGGAGACGGTCGGACCGGAACGGTCGACCGACGAGGAGTCGCTTCAGCAGCGAGGTGGGTCTGGCCACAACCGCCAAGGGTACGACCACCGGGCGCCGGCGGCACGGGTGGCTGATCACCGGTGCCCACGCCCGCGCGGTACGGTCGGTCCCCCGCCTGCGGCGGGGACGTGGCAGGCTCGCAGTCGACGGGCCCACCGGGGCGCACCGTGGGAGGAGCGGACACCGTGCATGTCGTGATCATGGGCTGCGGCCGGGTCGGGTCGACCCTCGCCCACAGCCTGGAGTCCCGGGGACACTCGGTGGCGGTGATCGACCAGGACGCGGACGCGTTCCGCCGTCTCGGGCCCGACTTCGCCGGGATCACCGTCACCGGGGCGGGCTTCGACGGCGAGGTGCTGCGCCAGGCCGGCATCGAGCGGGCGGACGCCTTCGCGGCCGTCTCCAGCGGCGACAACTCCAACATCATCTCGGCCCGGCTGGCGCGGGAGACCTTCGGCGTCTCCCGGGTGGCCGCCCGCATCTACGACCAGCGGCGCGCCCAGGTCTACGAGCGGCTCGGCATCCCCACCGTGGCCACCGTCCGGTGGACGGCCGACCGGATGCTGCGGCAGCTGGTGCCCGAGGGCAACGTCGAGATCTTCCGGGACGCGACCAGCACGGTGTCGATCATCGAGGTGCCGGTGCACAAGGACTGGATCGGCCGGCCGCTGCGCGAGCTCGAGGAGGCCGTCGGCACCCGGGTGGGGTACCTGACCCGGTTCGGGATCGGCACCCTGCCCACCGCCTCCACCGTGGTGCAGGAGGGCGACCAGGTCTTCATGCTGGTGACCGACGACATCGTCGGGTCGGTCACCTCGGTGGCGGCGGCGCCGCCGAAAGGAGGGCACTGAGCCATGCGGATCGCCATCGCCGGCGCCGGCAACGTGGGCCGGTCGATCGCCCAGGAGCTGATCGACAACGGGCACCAGGTGATGCTGATCGAGCGGCAGCCCAAGATGCTCCGCCCCGACCGGGTGCCCGCGGCCGAGTGGGTGCTCGCCGACGCGTGCGAGCTGGCCAGCCTGGAGGAGGCCAACGTCGCCGGCTGCGACGTGGTGGTGGCCGCCACCGGCGACGACAAGGTCAACCTGGTGGTGTCGCTGCTGGCCAAGACCGAGTTCGCGGTGCCCCGCGTGGTCGCCCGGGTCAACCGGGCGGAGAACGAGTGGCTCTTCACCGAGCAGTGGGGGGTCGACGTCGCGGTGAGCAAGCCGCGGGTGATGGCCGCCCTGGTCGAGGAGGCGGTCACGGTCGGCGACCTGGTCCGGCTGATGACGTTCCGGCAGGGCGAGGCGAACCTGGTCGAGATCACCCTGCCGCCCACCGCGCCGTACGTGGGGCAGCCGATCCACGCGGTGCCGATCCCCCGGGACGCGGCGCTGGTGGCGATCCTGCGCGGCAAGCGGGTGCTGGTGCCCAGCCCGGACGACCCGATCGAGGCCGGCGACGAGCTGATCTTCGTGTGCACGGCCGAGGTGGAGGACGAGGTCCGGGCGGTGATCCTCGGCCCGACCAGCGCCGAGCGCGGCAACCACGACCGGGGCTGAGTCCGGGTCCGGCCCGCCGGGCCCGGTGCCGCTTGGGGGCTCAGGCCCCCGGCAGCGGTCGCGGCGCGGTCTCCCGGGTCACCCGACGCACCGCCCAGACCGTGATCAGCAGCAGCAGCGCGTACGGCGGGTAGCCCAGCGCGAGCCGGGCCACGCCCAGCGCGGTGTCCTGGTGGGCCAGGTAGAGCCCGGCCTGCACGCCGACCTTGGCCAGCCAGACCACGCCCCAGAGCACGGTGAGCTGGGTGAAGGTGCGCACCAGCCGGGGATCGTCCCGCCACTCCGACCGGCCCTTGGCGACCAGCACCGACCAGATCCAGCCCACCAGCGGCTGCCGCACCGCGGCCGACAGGAGCAGCACCAGGCCGTAGCCGATGCCGTAGAGGATGCCGGGGAGGTAGAAGTCCCGCTCGTTGCCGGTACGCCAGGCGATGGCGGCGCCGACGGCGACGCCGAACAGGCCGTTGACGGCGTGCCGGACCGGCCGGCGCTGGGCCAGCCGCAGCCCGGCGATCAGCAGGGCCACGGCCACCGAGGCGATCACCGCCGGGCGCAGCTCGCCCACCACGTTGGCGATCACGAAGACCACCACCGGGATGCTCGACTCGACCAGGCCCCGCCAGCCGCCGAGCTGGTCGGCCATCTGCTCGGCGAGGCTGGGCAGCCGCTCCTCGTCCTCCGGCCCGAGCCCCGGTTCGGCGGTCGGGTGCTGTCCGGTCGTCACTTCGGCGTCTCCAGCTCGTAGTACGGGTTGTAGATCACCTTGCGGTCGTCGCGGACCGCCACCCGGCCGCGGGCGGTGAGGTGCCGGCCCGGCTCGATGCCGGCGATGTGCCGCCGGCCCAGCCAGACCAGGGTGACCACGTCACTGCCGTCGTAGAGGTCCGCCTCGAGCGTGGGCAGGTTGGTCCGGGGCGTGTAGACCACCGTACGCAGCCGCCCGGCGACCGAGACGACCTGGCCCCGGGTGCACTGCCGGGCCGGCATGCCGCCGGACTCGGCGCTCTCCCGGCGCAGCTCCTGCGCCTCGATCTCGGCCTCGCTCGCGGTGAGCCGATGCAGGAGCCGCCGCAGCGACACCCGACCCTCGTCGGTCGTCATGACCTCCGCGTCACCCTCTCCACGCTGACCGGCCCGCGCCGGCACTGGCCCGGCCCCGCGATGCCGGAACCGTCCCGCCAGCGTACGCCGAACCGGCCCGCCGACGGAGCCGGCGGGGGCGGGGCAGCTCGCACGCGGAACCGGCGTGGGGCAGGACAGCTCGCACGCGGAGCCGCGGTGGGGCAGGACAGCTCGGCCGCGGGCCCGCGTGGGCGGGACAGCTCGCCGCGGTGGCGGCGTGGGCGGGACAGCTCACCCGCGTACCGCGGCCTGCCCGGACGCACGACGGGCCCGGCGCCGTCGGACGGTGGCCGACGGGACCGGGCCCGGCACGGTACGACTCAGGCCTCGCGCTGCCCCGGCGCCGGCTGCTGCCCGGCGGCCTGCTGCTCGGCGGCCTGCTGCTCGGCGGCCTGCTGCTCGGCCACCTCGCGGGGCAGCCGCAACGGCAGCGGCTCGCGGACCGGCTTGGCCTCCTGGCCCCGGTCGACCACCAGGCCGTTGAGGCAGAGCGCCAGCGGGCCGGCCGCGGCCGGGTCGCTGGCGGCGTGGCCCTGGTAGACCCCGCGCACCATCCAGCGCGGCCCGTCGATGCCGACGAAGCGCAGGTCGGTCAGGCCGTCCGGGGTGCGGACCCGGGCGCGCAGCTCGGTGCCGTACTCCCCCTCGGCCTCCTGGGCGGCGGCGCCGTCGTTGAACAGCGACTGCCGGATCTCCTCGCGCACCTCGTCCCAGATGCCCTCGGAGCGGGGCGCCGCGAAGACGCCGAGCTGCAGGGCGTTCTCGCCGTGCACCAGCACGACCTGCTGGATCACGCCCTGCGGGTCGGCCTGCACCCGCACCTCGACCTCGGGCACCGCCGGGATCTGCAGGCTGCCCAGGTCGAGCCGGGGCTCGTCGGGCGCCTCGGAGATGTCGTACGGGCCGCGGGCCGACGGGGTCGGCTCGCCGGTCTCCTCGGACTCGAGAACCTCGGTGGTCCGCTCGGCACCCGCGTGCCGCGCCTCGCCGGCCCGCTTTCGAGAGAACATCACTGCGCCCACCCTCCGCTGTTCACACTCACCGTGCCACCTCTTCCGTCTGCCCACTCGCCGGAGCCGGGACGAGCCCGGCGTGGCCGCCGGTCGAGCCGTGCCCGCCGGTGCCGCGCCGGGACGCGGGCAGCTCCGCCACCGGCTGGAACCCGGCCCGCGCGACCCGTTGGACGACGAGCTGGGCGATCCGATCGCCCCGGCTGATCTTCGCCGGCGTCTCCCGATCATGATTGATCAGGTTGACCAGAATCTCACCCCGGTAGCCGGCGTCGACCGTACCGGGCGCGTTGAGCACCGTCACGCCGAGCCTGGCCGCCAGCCCCGATCGGGGGTGCACCAGCCCGACGTACCCCTCGGGCAGCGCGACGGCCACGCCGGTCGGTACCAGGGCCCGCCCGCCGGGCGGCAGCTCCACGTCCGCGGCGGCCACCAGGTCCGCGCCGGCGTCGCCGGGATGGGCGTACGCCGGCAGCGGCAGCTCCGGGTCGAGTTGCCGTACGGGCACGGGTACGACGTCTGTCACGGTCTTCCTCTTCCGTCCGGTCCTTGCGGGGGTGACCCTGCCATCCTGCCGGTTGCCCGGCCCGGCGTGCGCCGTACCCTCGGACTGTGAGCCTGTCGTCGTCCTCACCCGCCCCGACTGCGTCGGTGGCCACGTCGGCGTACGCGGAGCGGCTGCGGCTGCCCTGGTGGGCCTGGCCGGTGGGGATCGCCCTCGCCGGGCTGCTCGCCGTCGAACTCTGGATGGGCGCGCCGGGGTTGCGCTCCTGGCTGCCGTTCGCGGTCCTGATCCCGGCGGCGGTGGCCGCGCTGGCGTGGCTGAGCCGGGTCCGGATCGCGGTCACCGACGGGGAGCTGCGGGTGGACGACGCGCGCCTCCCGGTGCGCTACGTCGCCGAGGTGGTCCCGCTGGACGCCGTCGGTCGGCGCGAGGTGCTCGGCGTCGGGTCCGACCCGCTCGCGTTCGTGGTGCAGCGGCCGTGGATCGGCGGCGCGGTGCAGGTGATCCTGGACGACCCGGCGGATCCGACCCCGTTCTGGGTGGTGAGCACGCGGCACCCGGTGGAGCTGGCCGCGGCCATCCTCGCCGCCCGCGACGCCGCCTGAGCCAGGACCGCCGGCTGAGCCAGGGGCCGGTGCGGCTGAGCCAGGGCCGCCGCCTGAGCCGGCGTTGATTCGGCCGAGCAGGGCCGCGGCGGCTGAGTCAGGTCAGTGCGGGGCCGGGGGCAGCTGGCGGGCCTGCCGGCGCAGGTCCTTGCGGACCTGGTCGGCGAGGGTCCGGGTGGCCCGGCGGTTGAGGAAGCCGGCGACGGCGGCCCCGGTCAGGAACGGCCCGAGGGTGGTCAGGTTGCGGCCGAAGCGGCGCAGCAGCCGGTCCCGCAACTCCCGGCGGGCGGCGGTGCCGAGCACCGCGCTCACCCCGACCCCCGGCATCATCGGGTTGACCCCTCGCTGGCTGGCCCAGGACTGCACGAGGGCCACCGCGCGCTCCGTGCCGCTGGTGGGCAGCGGCATCCGGTGCACCTCGTACAGCTCGCCGATCAGCTTGAGCTCGATCGCGACCACCGCGATCGTCTCGGCGGCCAGCAACACGGGCGCGGAGAGCAGCGTCGGCGCCACCGTCCACTCGACCGCGGCGATCCCGCCGCCGGCCGCGCCGACCCCGGCGGTGGCCCGGGCGGCGTTGCGGACCAGCCGCTCGGCCAGTGCGTCGTCGCTCAGGCCGGGAAAGTGCCGGCGGAGGGTGGCCAGGTCGCGGACCGGTACGTGCGGGGCGACCTCCGCGATCGTCTCCGTCATCCAGCGGAGCGCGGCCTTCGGCTTGAACAGGTCGCTGAGGCCACGGGCCCGGGCCTGGCCGGCCACCCGGGCGAGCAGCTGCCGGCGCCGGGCGGGGACGATGTCGTCGGCGGTGAGCGCGGCGACGGTCGCGCCCAGCTGGTCCGCGTCACCGGCACCGGTGGCCGCGGCGGATCGCCCGGTGTCAGCGCCGTCGGTGGGCCCCTCGGCGCCCGGCCCGGCGCCCTCCTCGCTGCGCTCGCTCACCCGTCCGCCCTCCCGTTCGCCCGGCGGCAGCCGCCGGTACGAGTCAAGCAGCTCCTCGCGATACCCGCACGGTGACTCGAACAG
The DNA here is from genome assembly GCF_040634005.1 of Micromonospora sp. NPDC007271. NCBI lineage: Bacteria > Bacillati > Actinomycetota > Actinomycetes > Micromonosporales > Micromonosporaceae > Micromonospora > Micromonospora sp. NPDC007271. The sequence goes on along the minus strand of NZ_JBEYER010000017.1, from coordinate 62,923 downwards.
CGGCGGCCCCGTCGTGGAGGCCGCCGCCGGTGACACGCGCCGGGGTCAGGCGCACTCGCGGCAGATCAGCTCGCCGTTGCGCTCGACCGCCAGCTGGCTGCGGTGGTGGACCAGGAAGCAGCGGGCGCACCGGAACTCGTCCTGCTGCATCGGTAGCACCTTGACCGTGAGCTCCTCGTCGGCCAGGTCGGCGCCGGGCAGCTCGAAGCTCTCGGCCACCTCGGCCTCGTCGACGTCCACAGCACCCGACTGTGAGTCGACCCGCCGGGCCTTGAGCTCTTCCAGGCTGTCCTCGCCGAGGTCGACCTCGTCGCGACGCGGGGCGTCGTAGTCGGTGGCCATCGGTTTCACTCTCCCATATCGATATGATCGCCTCCGGTTGTAACGCCGGAGGACGTGCTTCGGTTCCCCTGGCCGGCCACCATTTGTGTCGGTCACCCGACCCGACGACCGGTGGGCCGGGTCCCGCCAGAGAGGAACTCCCCAGCGAGCGCGGAACCTTACCCCCCCCCTTTCGGCGAGGCATGTATACCGCCCTCGTGGCAGAGATGTACGCCCCTGCGCCCGAAGTTGTTCCCAATGTGACTCAGGCGACACGAAGATAGGGGTAGTAGTACCCGTTCCCCGGTTGGCGCGCCGGCATGTCGGACTGTTTCCACGCGACGGCCGGACACCCGTTAACCTCAGCGGCGTACTCGACGGCCGGCCGGGCGGCCCGACCGCCAGCGGCCGCCGCCACCCAACCACTGTGCGGGGAGCGCCCAGATGAGTTTTGCGCGAGTGCGGGCACTCGTTGTCGTCGGTCTGCTGGCGGTCGTCGCCCTGGTCTTCGTCGTCGTGGCGGTGGTACGCGACACCCAGAGCAAGGCGGGCACCGGCAAGGACTGCCCCGCGGGCTGGCCACTGGCCGACGTCACGCTGCGCGACCGGAAGGACGTGAAGATCAACGTCCTCAACGGCAGCGACCAGCCCGGCGTGGCCGGCAATGTCGCCGACGAGTTCCGTAACCGCAAGTTCCAGGTCAAGAAGGTGGGCAACGCCCCCAAGGCCGTGGACGACGTCGCAGTGCTGCGCTACGGGCCCAAGGGCGTCGGCTCCGCGCACCTGCTGCGGGCCTATTTCCTCGACAACGCCGATCCGCAGTTCGACATCAAGCGCACGGACGACACGGTCGATGTGATCCTCGGCAACGGATTCCAACAACTGGCCACGACCACCGAGGTCAACCAGTCCCTCGGCGACCTCGGCTCGCCGGTCGCCCCGGCCGGCACCTGCCCGGCCCCGGTCGACCAGTAACCGTCCCGCACCGATTCCGCCGATCGGCGCAGACAGGCTCCAAACAATTTCCGCCGAAAGGGCGGCCGCCCACGCCGGCAGGCCACTCTTTCGGCGAAATTGTCGCCTGCCGGCGGCGGACGGTGGTCAGGGTCCGCCGGAGGCGTCCAGGGCAGCGAGCCGGGTGTGCAGCGGCTCGAAGAGCGCCGGCGGTGCGGCGATCACCAGGTCCGGGCCGGGGGGCCGCCCCGACAGGCCGGTCACCAACAGCCCGGCCTCGCGCGCGACGAGCCCGCCGGCGGCCAGGTCCCAGGCGGCCAGCCCCTTCTCGTAGTAGGCGTCCAGCCGCCCCTCGGCGGCCAGGCAGAGGTCCAGCGCCGCGGCGCCCATCCGGCGGATGTCCCGGACGTACGGGATCAGCTCGGCGACCACCCGGGCCTGGTGCGCCCGGCGGCCGGCGTCGTAGCCGAACCCGGTGGCGATCAGCGCCTGCCCCAGGTCGGTCTCGGTGGAGCAGCGCAGCCGCTGCCCGTCCCGCCAGGCGCCGCCGCCCGCGGTGGCCGTCCACTCCTCGCCGGTCGCCACGTTGCGTACCACCCCGGCCACCACCTCGCCGGCCACCTCGGCGGCCAGGGAGACCGCGCAGTACGGCAGGCCGTAGAGGTAGTTGACCGTGCCGTCGATCGGGTCGACGATCCAGCGCACCCCGCCGTCGACGGCCGGGCCGGCCTCCCCCGCGCCGTACTCCTCACCCAGCACCGCGTCGCCCGGCCGGAGCGTCCGCAGGGCGTCCAGCACCTGGCGCTCGACGGCCCGGTCCGCGGCGGTGACCACGTCGGTGACCGTGCTCTTGGTCGCGGCCACGGAGACCCCCTGGGCCCGCATCCGGTGCGCGGTGTCGGCCGCGTCCCGGGCCACCGTGACGGCGATCTCCAGCAGGTCCCGGGGCGTGGGCCCGGAGCGGATCATGTTGTCCCCTTCCCGCACGATCGGGCTGTCCGGATCGCCCGCGGGTATCATCCTTACAAAGTCCACATCTGCGCCGAATCGGTGGTCCGTCCGCAGGTCCGCCGTGCGGCGCCGAATGATCGCCGCAGACGGCGTTACAATTCACCCTGCCCACGCGCCACGGACCACCACTGACCGGCCGGTCCGGGACACGAGGGCCCTCAACGACATCGCCCGGCACGGCGTACCGTGCTGCGCCGGACGAACCGGCCGTGCTCGCTCTTCGCCTCCGGAAGGTCTTCGTGACAGAACCCCGCCACACCGGCGCCGACGTTCGCTCGCTCACCGACACCCTGATCGCCCACGCGCAGAGCGCCGGCGGCCAGCTCACGTCGGCCCAGCTCGCGCGCACCGTCGAGTCCGCTGAGGTGACCCCGGCCCAGGCCAAGAAGATCCTGCGTGCGCTCTCGGAGGCAGGAGTGACGGTGGTCGTGGACGGCTCCGCCACCACCCGCCGCCGGGTGGCCGCCGCCCGGTCCGCCACCCCCGCCTCCCGGGCCACCACCGCCAAGACCACCAAGAAGGCCGCCCCGCCCGCCCCGAAGCAGGCGCCGGCCGCCGAGGAGGCTCCGGCCCCCGCGCCGCGGAAGGCGACCGCCCGCAAGGCCGCCGGCACCACTGCCGAGGTGGCCGCCAAGGCCGCCGCCCCGGCGAAGCCGACCAAGGCCACCCGGGCCACCAAGGCGACGGTGGCCGCGAAGACCGCCGGGACCAAGGGGACCAAGGCGGCGGGGAAGGGCGAGGGCCCCGAGGGCGAGATCGACCCGGAGGAGCTGGCCGCCGAGATCGAGGACGTGGTGGTCGACGAGCCGGCCGAGCTGACCCAGGCCGCCGAGGCCGACGCGGCCAACTCCGCCAGCGACAACGACTTCGAGTGGGACGACGAGGAGTCCGAGGCGCTCAAGCAGGCGCGTCGCGACGCCGAGCTGACCGCCTCCGCCGACTCCGTCCGGGCCTACCTCAAGCAGATCGGCAAGGTGCCGCTGCTCAACGCGGAGCAGGAGGTCGAGCTCGCCAAGCGGATCGAGGCCGGCCTCTACGCCGCCGAGCGGCTGCGCGCCGCCGAGGAGGGCGAGGAGAAGCTCACCCGGGACATGCAGCGCGACCTGCTCTGGATCTCGCGGGACGGCGAGCGGGCCAAGAACCACCTGCTGGAGGCGAACCTGCGGCTGGTCGTCTCGCTGGCCAAGCGCTACACCGGTCGCGGCATGGCCTTCCTCGACCTGATCCAGGAGGGCAACCTCGGCCTGATCCGCGCGGTCGAGAAGTTCGACTACACCAAGGGCTACAAGTTCTCCACCTACGCCACCTGGTGGATCCGCCAGGCCATCACCCGCGCCATGGCCGACCAGGCCCGCACCATCCGCATCCCGGTGCACATGGTCGAGGTGATCAACAAGCTCGGCCGGATCCAGCGCGAGCTGCTCCAGGACCTGGGCCGCGAGCCCACCCCGGAGGAGCTGGCCAAGGAGATGGACATCACACCGGAGAAGGTGCTGGAGATCCAGCAGTACGCCCGGGAGCCCATCTCGCTCGACCAGACCATCGGTGACGAGGGAGACAGCCAGCTCGGCGACTTCATCGAGGACTCGGAGGCCGTGGTCGCGGTCGACGCGGTCTCGTTCTCGCTGCTCCAGGACCAGCTCCAGCAGGTTCTGCAGACGCTCTCCGAGCGCGAGGCGGGTGTGGTACGCCTCCGCTTCGGCCTCACCGACGGCCAGCCCCGTACTCTGGACGAGATCGGCCAGGTGTACGGCGTGACCCGGGAGCGCATCCGGCAGATCGAATCCAAGACCATGTCCAAGTTGCGGCATCCCTCGCGTTCGCAGGTGCTCCGCGACTACCTGGACTGACCGTGCACGTCAACCAGTCGTGTCGGTTTGATCACCAGCCGTAGAACACTCTTTGGTGATCGGTCGGTTGCCTGTTTGTGATCGTTGACGTGGCACCCTTGGTGCACGGCACACTGTCTTCCGCGCCAGGTGTGACCTCGGTCCCCCGCGGGCACACAGGGAAGGCAGGGCCCGAGATGGGTGTTGCACGATAGGTGAGCAACGACCGAAGAGAGTGTTCATCGGTGACGACCAGAGGAGGAAGGCGATGACCCCGACCCTCACGCCGCCGCCCGAGACGGTGAGCCCCCCGGCCGCCGATGAACGGTGCGACCGCTGCAATGCTGCCGGCAAGCTCCGGATCACTCTGGCGGGTGGGAGCGAGCTGGTGTTCTGTGGGCACCACGCGAACAAGTACGCGGAGGATCTCGTCAAGATCACCGTACGGTTCGCGGCGGACCCCGAGTTCACCTGGCGCGGCGCCGACATGATGGCGAACTGAATCCGCAACAGCACAACCACGACATAGCCGGCCGGAGGCACCGAAAGGTGCCTCCGGCCGGCCTTTCGCATACCCCCACTCACCCACCCCGCCCGGGTTAGAAGGGCACCCTTCTCTACCGCAGGCGTTAAGAAGGGGCCCTTCCTTACCGACAGGTCAGAGGGTCTGGACGGTGGCGATGCGCTCTTCGAGCTGCTCGATCGTGGCCTGGGCGCTCGGGGGGCCACCGCAGATCCGGCGGAGCTCGGCATGGATCTTGCCGTGCGGCTGTCCGGTGCGGTGGTGTCGCGCGGCCACCAGCGCGTTGAGCTGGCGCCGGAGCGCCACCCGGCGCTGGGCGGCACTCATCGGTGGCGGCGGCGCCTCAACGGCCGGCTCGGCGGTCGGCTCGGCGGCCCGCTGGGCCGTCTTGCGCCGCTGCGCGGCGAGCTGCTCGGCCTGCCGCTTGCTGAGCAGCATCGCGACCTGGTCGGCGGTGAGCAGCCCGGGGAGGCCGAGGTATTCCTCCTCCTCGGGGGTGCCGGCCTGCGCGGCGGTGCCGAACGACGCGCCGTCGAAGATCACCTGGTCCAGTTCGGCGGTCGCGGAGAGCGCGGCGAACCGCTTCTCCAGCTCGCCGCTGGCCTGGTCGTCGCGCTGGGCGCGCTCCAGCAGGTCGTCGTCGAAGCCGTCGGAGTCCTTCGGCTTGCCGAGCACGTGGTCCCGCTCGGCCTCCATCTCGCTGGCCAGCCCGAGCAGGTGCGGCACGCTGGGCAGGAAGACGGAGGCGGTCTCCCCGGGCCGGCGGGCCCGGACGAACCGGCCGATGGCCTGCGCGAAGTAGAGCGGGGTGCTGGCGCTGGTCGCGTAGACGCCGACGGCCAGCCGGGGGATGTCGACGCCCTCGGAGACCATCCGCACCGCGACCAGCCAGCGCTGCTCGGACGCCGCGAACGTCGCGATCCGCGCCGAGGCGCCCTGGTCGTCGGAGAGCACGACCGCCGCCTTCTCGCCGGTCACCTGCTCGAGCAGCTTGGCGTACGAGCGGGCGACCTGCTGGTCGCTGGCGATCACCAGACCACCGGCGTCCGGCATGCCCGCGTTGCGCAGCACCGTCAGCCGGGCGTCGGCGGCCCGCAGCACCTGGGGCATCCAGTCGCCGGCCGGGTCCAGGGCCGTCCGCCACGCCTGCGCGACGAGGTCCTGGGTCATCGGTTCGCCCAGCCGGGCGGCCAACTCCTCCCCGGCGTTGGTCCGCCACCGGGTCTCGCCGGAGTACGCCAGGAAGAGCACCGGCCGGACGACGCCGTCGCGCAACGCGTCGGAGTAGCCGTAGACGGAGTCGGCGCGGGAGCGGAGCAGGCCGTCCCCGCCCCGCTCGTAGCTGACGAACGGGATCGGGTTGTCGTCGGAGCGGAACGGCGTACCGGTGAGCATCAGCCGGCGTACCGCGGGCTCGAAGGCCGCCTTGACGCCGTCGCCCCAGGTCCGGGCGTCGCCGGCGTGGTGGATCTCGTCGAGGATGACCAGCGTGCGCCGGGTCATGGTGCGTCGGCGGTGCACCTGCGGCGCCATGCCGACCTGGGCGTACGTGACCACGGCCCCGTGGAAGTCGGCGGAGGAGTGCAGGTCGGCGTTGCGGAAGGCGGCGTCGAGCTGGATGCCGACCCGGGCGGCGGACTGCGCCCACTGGGTCTTCAGGTGCTCGGTCGGGGCGACCACGGTGACGGCCTCGACGGTGCCGTCGTTCAGCAGCTCGGCGGCGATCCGCAGGGCGAAGGTGGTCTTGCCGGCGCCGGGTGTGGCGACCGCGGTGAAGTCCTCGCTACGGCGGCGCAGGTAGTCCACCATCGCCTTGCGTTGCCAGGCCCGCAGGGGCGGGAAGGTGTCGAGCGCCGGCAACCGCGGTGCCACCCGTAGCTCCTCTCCGCTTTCGTACGGCGGGCCCGGCCGAGGGCCACGGGTACCGCCGCCCATGAAAACGCCCTCGCGCATCCGGTGCCGCGAAGGCCGACTCAGCATAACCAGCGGGGCTGCTTCTCCCCACTCGACGCCACGCTGGTCACATCCCCCGGTCCCACCGACGCCCGCCCGGGGCACCCGGCGTCGACGGTCAGCCCCGGGGGTCGCGGGTGCCGGTGCGGGGTGGGCGTAGGACGGCGACCGGGGCGGACCAGCGTCGGCGCAGCGAGACCAGCCGCAGCGCGAAGACGAAGGCGGCGGCACCAACCAACGGCAGCGTGCCGGCCCGCCCGTACGCCGACAGCAGGGCCACCAGGACCGACCCGGCGAGCGCGGCGAGGGCGTAGATCTCCCGGCGCAGCACCACCGGAATCTCCCCGGTGAGCAGGTCCCGGCCCAGGCCGCCGCCGATCGCGGTGAGCATGCCGATCATGCAGGCCCCGACCGGCGGGACGTGGGCCTCGAGGGCCTTGAGCGTGCCGGTGACGGTGAACAGGGCGAGACCGGCCGCGTCGAGCACCAGCACGGTGGTACGCAGCCGGGCGAGCTGCGGGTGCAGCCAGAAGACCGCGGCGGCGGTCGCCGCCGCGGTGACCGCGTACCGCCAGTCGGCGAAGGCCAGGGGTGGGACCTCGTCGATGGCCAGGTCCCGGAAGATCCCGCCGCCGAGCGCGGCGACCACGCCGACGAAGACCACGCCGAAGAGGTCGAGCCGTTTGGCCACCGCCGCGGAGGCGCCCGAGGCGGCGAAGACCGCGACACCGGTGAGGTCGGCGACGAGCAGGGCGGTGGAGGTGGTCACCGGCGAAGGTTACGTGGGCGGGCGGCCGGGCCGCCCACCGTCACTGGTCCCAGGAGTCGTAGATCTCCTTGCACTTCGGGCAGACCGGCGACCCCGGCTTGGCCGCCTTGGTCACCGGGAAGGTCTCCCCGCACAACGCGACGACGTACGTGCCCATGACCGCGCTCTCGGCGATCTTCTCCTTGCGGACGTAGTGGAACATCTCCGGGCCGGTGTCGGCGTCCTTCACCTCGGGACGCTCAAGAACCTGTGTGCTCATGTCTGCACCTCCAACTTTTCAGTTTCGCAGGTCCGCCGCGGCCGGTCCACCGTAGGCCGGTCCGGAGGCGGCCCGTACCGTAACGAAGTGACCAACTTTCACATCAGTTTCGGCAGCGAGGTGGCCGACGCCCTGCGCGACGGCCGTCCCGTCGTCGCCCTGGAGAGCACCATCGTCTCGCACGGTCTTCCCCGGCCGGACAATCTGCTGGTCGCCCGGCGGATCGAGCAGGCCGTCCGGGACGCGGGGGCGGTTCCGGCCACCATCGGAATGGTCGCCGGCGAGCTGATCGTGGGCCTGGACGACGCGCAGCTGACCCGGCTCGCCACGGTCGACGGCGTGAGCAAGCTCTCCGTACGCGACCTGGCCGTCGCCGCGGCGACCGGCGCGGACGGCGCCACCACGGTGGCCGCGACCAGCGCGGTGGCCGCGGCGGCCGGGATCGGGGTCTTCGCCACCGGCGGCCTCGGCGGGGTGCACCGGGAGGCGGCGCAGACCTTCGACGAGTCCGCCGACCTGGTCACCCTGGCCCGGACGCCGATCGCGGTGGTCTGCGCCGGGGTGAAGTCGATCCTCGACGTGGGCGCCACCCTGGAGCGGCTGGAGACGTTGGGCGTGAGCGTGGTCGGCTACCGCACCCGCCGCTTCCCCGGCTTCTACCTGACCGACGCCGGCTTCGACCTGGACTGGTCGGTGGAGTCGCCGGAGCAGGTCGCCGACGTGCTCGTGGCACGGGAGCGGCAGGGCGTGCACCACGGCGGGCTGGTGGTGGCGAACCCGCTGCCGGTCGACGAGCAGCTCGATCCGGCGCTGCACGACCGTACCCTCGCCGAGGGGCTGGCCATGCTGGCCCGCGAGGGGGTGACCGGGAAGGCGGTCACCCCGTTCCTGCTGGCCCACTTCCACTCGGCCACCGAGGGCGCCAGCCTGGCGGTCAACGTCCGGATCATCCTGCGCAACGCCGACCTGGCGGCGCGGATCGCGGTCGCCACGGCGGCCCGGCGCAGCGCATGAGGGAGGTGCCGGCATGAGCGGCGCGCGGCGCATCGTGGTCGTCGGCGACGTGATCACCGACGTGGTCGCGGTGCTCTCCGGTCCGTTGGCGACCGGCTCGGACACCGCGGCCGGGATCCAGTTCAGCGGGGGCGGCCAGGCGGCCAACACGGCGGCCTGGCTCGCCGCGCAGGGAGCGGACGTCACGCTGGCCGCCGCGGTCGGCGACGACGAGGCGGGCCGCGACCGGGTCGCCGAGCTGGAACGGGTCGGGGTGGCCTGCGCGGTGGAACGCCACGAGGGCTACCCGACCGGGACGGTCATCGTCCTCACCCACGCCGGGGAGCGCACCATGATCAGCCAGCGTGGGGCCAACCTGCGGCTGACCGCCGGGCACGTCGACGGGGCCCTGGCGGCGGCGCCTGACGCCGGGCACGTGCACCTGTCCGCGTACACCCTGCTGGACGCCGGGTCGCGCGGCGCGGGACTCCGCGCGCTGGCCGCGGCCCGCGAGCGCGGGTTGACCACCAGCGTCGACGCGGCCTCCGCGGCGCCGCTGCGGCGGGTCGGCGCCACGGCCTTCCTGGCCTGGGTACGCGACATCGACCTGCTGCTGGTCAACACGGACGAGGCGACGGTGCTGGCCGGTGGGCTGGACCCGGCGGCGCAGGGGCGGGCGCTGACCGCGGTGGCCCGGCGGGTGGTGGTCAAGCGGGGCGCGGCCGGCGCGGTCTGGGTGGACCGGACCGGGGTGGTCGAGGCGGCGCCGGCCCGCGGGGTGCCCGTGGTGGACGTCACCGGCGCCGGTGACGCCTTCGCCGCCGGCCTGCTCACCGCCTGGCTGGCCGGCGCGGACCCCCGCGCAGCCCTCTCCCGCGCCGGCGACCTCGGCGCCCTAGCAGTCTCGTCAACAGGCGCCCGCCCCACCCCCTAACCCCACGCCCCCGGCCCCGCCCCCCGCCCCGCCCCGCGATCTTGCACTTACGGTCCCATTCGCGTCCGGTTCGGGCGTTCTGCCCGGGCACAAAGTGCAAGATCGCGGCGGGGAGGGGTGGGGACGGGGGTCAGGGTTCGGCGTCGATGACTTTGTGGGGGGACTCCTCGGCGGGGAGGGCGGTGGGGGGTGTGTCGGTGCGGTGGTGGTGCAGCTTGTTGGCGAGGCGGTGCTGTTCCTTGGGCGGGCGGTCGTTGGCCAGCAGCACCGCCAGCCACGGGATGAGCACCATTCCGACGCCACACAGCGGGAGCCAGAGCCAGAGCAGAGGTGCCTTCGCGCCGACCAGGATCGCACCGACCACCAGGCAGGCGACCCGGATGCCCATCATCAGCACGTAGCGCTTCTGCCGGCTGTTGAGCTGGTCGTCCTGGCTGCGCGAGGCGTCGGTGATCAGGATGGGCTGGTACGCCTGACGCTTCACCACGGACCTCCTCGAGGGGGTTACGCCTCATCCTGTCACTCTCGACGGTTGATCGGCGAAAATTGTGACAAGGCGGCACGTGTTACGTCCGTGGTACGCTCCGCCGGTGGGCAACCGGTTCAGCTTCACCGACGAGGCGTTGGCCAACCTGCGGGTCTACGACGTCACGCCCGGGGAAGTCTGGGAGGCCCTGCACAGCACGCGACGGGTCATCCGGCACCTCGGCGACGACGTCATGGTGGTCTACGCCACCGACCACCGGGGGCGGCGCCTCGCCGTGCTGCTGGCCGAGGCTGACGGGACCGACAACGACTGGGACATCCTCTCCGCCCGCGAACTGAGCGACGTCGAGGCCAAACGCTACGACGAGGCGGTGCGGAGATCACGCCGACGAGGAGGCGGTCACGATGCACCGTAACGAGGCGACCAAGCGGTTCCACGACGGCGGCGACGCGCTCGCCGACCTGATCGACGAGAGCCAGGCGGCGGAGCTGCCCGCCCCCGACACCGACGTGCCGATGGTCAGCCGCTCGGTACGCCTGCCGCTGGAGACGTACGAACGGGTCCGGGCCGCCGCCGAGGCACGCGGCATCGGGGTGACCACGCTGATGCGGCAGTGGATCGAGGCCGGGCTGGCCGACCTGGACGACTCAGCGACGGTTTCCCTGGCCGACGTGCGCCGGGCACTGGCCGCGCTGTCCCGCCCCACCGCCGCCTGAGCGCACGCCGACGTCGCCGGCTGAGCGCGGGCGGTCGCGACGGCACCCGCGGCCCGCGCGGGCGGCGGTCAGCCCTTCGCGGCCTTCGCCTCCGCCTTCATCCGCTGCTTGTACTCCCGCACCCGGCGCAGTGACTCGGGGTCGGTCACGTCGGCCACCGAGCGGTACGCGTCGGCGTCGCCGTAGCCACCCGCGGCCTCCCGCCACCCGTCCGGGGCGACGCCGAACCGCTTGCCGAGCAGGGCGACGAAGATCTGCGCCTTCTGCCTGCCGAAGCCGGGCAGTTCACCGACCCGGCGCAGCAGCTCGCCGCCGTCCGTGACGTCGGACCAGAGCCGGGCCGGGTCGCCGTCGTACCGGTCGACGATGACCTGGCACACCTCCTAGACCCGGGCCGCCATGGCCTTCGGGAAGCGATGCAGGGCCGGTGGCTGGGCGAAGAGCTCGACCAGGGCCTCCGGGGCGTACCCGGCCAGCTCCCGGGCGTCCGGCTCGTGGCCGAGCCGCTGGGTCAGGACGTACGGCGAGGAGAAGGCCTTCTCCATCGGCACCTGCTGATCGAGCACCATGCCGAGCAGCAGCGCCAGCGGGTCGCGTGCCAGCAGCTCGTTGGCCTCGGGGGCGATGGGCAGGGAGAGCGTCATGTCCCCATCCTGCCGGTCGGGCCGCCGCCCGCCACGCCGACTCCCCGCGGGACACGACCCGGCGATGCGACGCGGCGACACGACACGGCCCGGTGGACGGGGTCCACCGGGCCGCGTGCGGGGCGGATCGTCAGTTGACGACGAAGAGCAGCCGGTTCGGCGAGCCGGTGCCCGGGTTGGTCACCTTGCTGGTGGTGGCGTTGGTGGTGAGGTAGCTGGCCACCTGCGACGGGGTGTACGACGGGAAGGTGCCGAGCACGAGCGCCGCCGCGCCGGCCACGTGCGGCGTGGCCATCGAGGTGCCGCTGATCGTGTTGGTGGCGGTGTCGCCGGTGCTCCAGTCCGAGGTGATCGACGAGCCCGGCGCGAAGATGTCCAGGCAGGAGCCGTAGTTGGAGTACGAGGCGCGGGCGTCGGTGCTGGTGGTGGCGCCGACGGTGATGGCGGAGGCGACCCGGGCCGGCGAGTAGTTGCAGGCGTTGGCGCTGGAGTTGCCGGCCGCGATGGCGTACGTGACGCCGGAGCTGATCGAGTTGGCGACCGCGCTGTCGAGGCTGCTGCTGACGCCGCCGCCGAGGCTCATGTTGGCCACGGCCGGCTTGACCGCGTTCGCGGTGACCCAGTTGACGCCGGAGATGACCCCGGTGGTGCTGCCGCTGCCGGAGCAGTTGAGCACCTTGACCGCGATCAGGCGTACGCCCTTGGCCACGCCGTACGTGTTGCCGCCGACCGTGCCGGCGACGTGGGTGCCGTGGCCGTTGCAGTCGGTGTTGTTGGTGTCCACGGTGTTCGTGCCCCAGCTCGCCCGGCCACCGAAGTCGCTGTGCGTGATCCGGATACCGGTGTCGATGATGTACGCGCGCACGTTGCTGGCCGTGTTCGGGTAGGTGTAGCTACCGTTCAGCGGCAGGTTGCGCTGGTCGATCCGGTCCAGCCCCCACGTCGCGCCGGTCTGGGTGGCCTGGGTGGTCACCACCCGGTCCTGCTCGACGTACGCGACGGCCGGGTCGGCGGCGAGCCGGCGGGCCTGGCCCTCGCTCATCTTCGCGCTGTAGCCGGTCAGCGCGGCGCTCCAGACCGTGCCAACGGTGCCGCCGTAGCGCTTGGCCAGGCCGGCGGCGCGGTCCGGGACCGCGGTACGGGCGGCGAGGCTATTGGCGGCCCCCACGGCGTCGCCCTTGAGCACCACCAGGTAGCTGCCGCTGATGGCGTCCGGCGAGGAGGCGTAGCGGATGTCGCCGGTGGGGGCGGCGAGGGCGGGCGTCGAGGCGGCGGCGGTGAGGGCCGCGGCGGTTGCGGCGAGGGCGAGCGCACGCAGCGCACGCCGCCGGGGCACGGACACGTCGGTCATCGTCTGGCTCCCTAACCGGGCACGCCGGGGCTCGTGGCCACCGGGGTACCCATCGGCGGATGTTGGGGGAGATGGTAGCCAGACATTGAAATCAATGAAAGGGATCACCGCGAATGTATGGAGGTTGCGGTATGGAAGTCGTGGGTGGCGGCCGATCGCCGGCCCGGGAGAGGCAGGATGGCGACGTGGACCGTCAAGACATGCTGCTCTCCCCCGCCGGCGTCGAGGCGCTGCGGACCGCGCTGACCCGGGCGCGCTTCACCGCCAACGGCATCGCCGACCGGCTCGGTTCGCAGGCCACCGGCGGGGTGGCCCGCAACGACTTCCGGGCCGCGCTGCGCGCCACCGAGGACCGCGACCCGCTCGCCACGCTGATCCGGGTCTTCATCTGTGACCAGACCGAGCCCGAGGCCGCGGTGGCCGCCGCGCTCGCCCCGCTGACGATCGAGGAGGCCCTCGCCGGCGGGATCGTCGAACGGTACGCCGACGGCCTGCGCGCCGGCGTCGACCTCGAACCGTACGGCGACGAGTGGTGGGTGCTCGCCGACGTGCCGGCCAGCGCCCGACCCGGCAAGCCGCTGCACGCCGAGCACGTGCTCGGCATCGGCGGGGCCACCCAGACGCTGATCGGCGCCACCGTCCGCCGCCCGGTGGAGACCGCGCTGGACCTGGGCACCGGCTCCGGTGTCCAGGCCCTGCACCTGTCCACCCACGCCCGGCGGGTGACCGCGACCGACGTCTCTGAGCGGGCGCTGCGCTTCGCCGCCACCACCGCCGCGCTCAACGGCCAGGACTGGGAGCTGCTCCGCGGCGACCTGGTGGCGCCGGTCGCCGGTCGCCGCTTCGACCTGGTGGTCAGCAACCCGCCGTTCGTGGTCGGCCCCGGCACCACCACGCACGTCTACCGGGACTCGGGGCGGGTCGGCGACGCGATCGGCGCCGAGCTGGCCGCCGCCGCCCCGCACCTGCTTACCGAGGGCGGCACGATGCAGTACCTGGCCAACTGGGTGCACGTCTCCGGCGAGGAGTGGGACGAGCGGGTGGCGGGGTGGTTCGCCGGCACCGGGCTGGACGCCTGGGTGATCCAGCGGGAGGTGGCCGACCCGATGGCGTACGTCAACCTGTGGCTGACCGACGTCGGCGAGGCGGCCGACCCGCAGCGGATGGCGGCCTGGCTGGACTGGTTCGACGCGCACAAGGTGGAGGCGATCGGGTTCGGCATCGTCTCGCTGCGCCGCTCCCGCCACGACCAGCCGATCGTGCGGGTCGAGGACCTGCGCCAGCGGGTGGAACCGCCGATGGGCGACCGGATCGCCGAGTGGTTCGACCGGCAGGACTGGCTCCGGTCCCGGGACACCGACGGGCTGCTCGCCGCGCGTTACCGGGCCGCCGAAGGGCTCCAGCTGCGGCAGGAGGCCACCATGGGCGACGAGGGCTGGGCGGTGGACCGGCAGGTCCTCGCCATGCCGCACGGGCTGCGCTGGACCGAGGAGATCGACCCGCTGGTGCTCGCCCTGGTCGGCGGCGCGGACGGCCGGCTGCCCCTGCGCGACCAGCTCGCCCTGCTCGCCGCCGCGCACGACGTCACCCCGGACGAGCTGGCCGAGGCGGCCGGCCCGATCGTGGCGCACCTGGTCGAGCGGGGCATCGTCGAGCCGGTGGCGGACTGATGCGGGCGGTCGTGCAGACGGTCAGCCGGGCCAGCGTGACCGTCGGTGACGAGGTGGTGGGCGAGATCGACAATGGCCTGCTGGTGCTGCTCGGGGTGACCCACGCCGACACCCCGCAGGTGGCGGCCACCATGGCCCGCAAGATCCACGAGCTGCGCATCCTGGACGACGAGAAGAGCGCCGCCGACACCGGCGCGCCGATCCTGTTGGTCAGCCAGTTCACCCTCTATGGCGACGCCCGCAAGGGCCGGCGGCCGAGCTGGACCGGGGCGGCCCCCGCCGAGCAGGCCGAGCCGCTGGTCACCGCGGTCGTCGAGGCGCTCCGGGAGCGCGGCGCGCGGGTCGAGACCGGCCGCTTCCGCACCCACATGCTGGTCGAGAGCGTCAACGTGGGCCCCCGCACCGTCCTCCTGGACCTCTGATCCGGATCCCCGCCTCATGATCAACGCGAGAGAGGGGGTCAGGAGAAGGGGCCGCGACGGGCGAGGGACCGGCGGAGCCAGGCGTCGAGCTGGGCACCCCAGTCGGTACGGTCGACCGCCGCGTGGTCGACGGTGAAGCGGCCGAACCCGTCGCCGCCCTCGGTGAGCAGGCCGCCCCGCTTGTCGAGTTCCAGCACCACCTCCGTCCGGTGCGGGTCGGTCACGAACGTGACCTCCAGCTGGTTGACCGCCCGGGCGTACCGGGGCGCCGGCAGGAACTCGAGCTCCTGGTGGAACGGCAGCGTCTGGTGCACGCCGTAGAGGTGCCCGCGCTCGACGGCCGCCCCGACGAACCGGAAGCCCAGTTGCCGCAGCGCCTCCAGCAGCCGTTCCTGCGCGGGCAGCGGGTGCACCGCCACCGGATCCAGGTCACCCTGGTCGACGGCCCGGGCCACCTCCAGCTCGGCGCGCAGCCCCATCGTCAGGCCGGGCAGGTGCTGGCCGTACAGGTCGGTCAGCGGGGTCTCCCAGGGCACCTCGAACCGGAACGGCACCTCGTACCGCTGCCCCGGTGCCAGCCCGAACGCGCCCGTCACCTGCCGCCGGCCGAACTCCTGCGTGGTGTCGTACCCGGAGTCGCCGCTCTCCACGCCGACCCGGGTGACCAGGCCGAGTGCCAGGTGGCTCACCTCCACCGGATGGTCCCCACCGACCACCTGGACGCGACCCTCCAGCGGGCCACCGGGGCGGCAGTCGGGGCTGGCGAGCACCGTCCGCACCGACGGACCGCCCACCCCCATCGCCTGCCTGAGCCGCTTGAAGATCACCACGTCCTCCGATCGCCCCCGCTGCCGGGCCCCGCTGTCCGGCCGCTGGCACGGTAACCGGGTACGGCGGTCGGCACCCGATGTTCCGCACGGATTCCTGTCGGTTCCCCGATCGCCTCACTCCCGTTTCACGTCCCGACCGCCAAGCTGTTCTCACCGGCACCGCTGCGGCAGCGCACGGCACCGGTACGCGGCACCGAAGGACACGGGGAGAGACTGAGATGGCCCAGCAGATGATCGAGCACCAGACCCGCCCGGCTGCCACCGTCGACGCCGAGCTCGGCACCGCTGTCCCGGTCGACCAGGACGCCACCCTGGCCGACCTGGACGCCACCGACGAGCGCGGCGTCTCCACCGACCTGGTTCGGGCGTACCTGAACGGCATCGGCCGCACCAAGCTGCTCACCGCGGCGCAGGAGGTCGAGCTGAGCAAGCGGATCGAGGCCGGCCTGTTCGCCGAGGAGAAGCTCTCCACCTGCACCCCGGTCTCGGCCGAGCTGCGCGCCGACCTGGAGCTGATCGTGGCCGAGGGCCGCGCCGCCAAGGACCACCTGCTGGAGGCGAACCTGCGGCTGGTGGTGAGCATCGCCAAGCGCTACACCGGTCGCGGCATGGCCTTCCTCGACCTGATCCAGGAGGGCAACCTCGGCCTGATCCGCGCGGTCGAGAAGTTCGACTACACCAAGGGCTACAAGTTCTCCACCTACGCCACCTGGTGGATCCGCCAGGCCATCACCCGCGCCATGGCCGACCAGGCCCGCACCATCCGCATCCCGGTGCACATGGTCGAGCAGGTCAACCGGATGGTCCGGGTCCGCCGGGAGCTGTCCATCGCGCTGGGCCGGGAGCCCACGGTGGCCGAGGTGGCCAAGGCGCTGGAGATCCCCGAGTTCCAGGTCATCGAGCTGATCTCGTACGACCGGGAGCCGGTGAGCCTGGACCAGGCGGTCGGCGACGACGGCGAGAGCGCGCTCGGTGACTTCGTCGCCGCGGTCGACCCGCGGGAGGAGCCGGCCGACGCCGCCGCCAACGGCGAGCTGCGCAACGAGGTACGGATCGTGCTGGCGACCCTCTCCCAGCGGGAGCAGGCGGTGATCCGGCTCCGGTTCGGCCTGGACGACGGCCGGCAGCGCACCCTGGACGAGGTGGGCCGCGAGTTCGGCCTGTCCCGGGAGCGGATCCGGCAGATCGAGAAGGTGACGCTGCTGAAGCTGCGCGCCCCGGAGCGGGCGAACCGGCTGGAGGCGTACGCCTGCTGACCCGGCAGACCTCGACGGGCCCCGGCGGTTTCGCCGGGGCCTGTCGCGCTTGAAGCGGCGGCCGGCGGCGACCACGCTGGGGCGATGAACTGGACCCTGGAAGTGGTGGTGGTGCCGGTCTCCGACGTGGACCGGGCCAAGGAGTTCTACGCCGAGCGGCTCGGCTTCGCCATCGACCACGACACCCGCGTCGGCGACGACGTGCGGATCGTGCAGCTCACCCCGCCCGGCTCGGGCTGCTCCGTCGTGATCGGCCGGGGCGCCGTACCGGACATGCCGCCGGGCTCGCTCAAGGGGCTGCAACTCGTCGTGCCCGACCTGGAGCAGGCCCGTAAGGAACTGGTCGCGCGGGGCGTCGAGGTCAGCGAGATCCAGGTGCTCGGGGCCAACCCCCGACCCGTACCGCACCCGCTGGACAACGTCGGTTTCGTCTTCTTCACCGATCCGGACGGCAACGCCTGGGCCGTCCAGCAGATCTCCAGCCGGGCCTGACGCGTCAAGAGGGGGCCGGAGGCGTCAACAGGAGGCCCTTCCTTACAGCCGGCGGGGGCCGGTGTCGGGGCGGGGTGCCGCGAGCCCGGTGCGGACGGCGGCGTGCAGCACGGAGATGCCGTCCGGGCGGGCCAGCACCGGATTGAGGGTGAGCGAGCGGACCCGGGGCTGTTCGTCGGCGAGCCGCCCGACCCGCAGCAGCAGGTCGACCAGGGCCGCCCGGTCCACCGGCGCGGCACCCCGGTGGCCGTGCAGCAGCAGCGCCGCCCGGGGCTCGTCGACCAGCTCGGCGGCGTCCCGGTCGGTCAGCGGCACCGCCCGCCAGGCCCGGTCGCCGAGCAGCTCGGTCGCCACCCCGCCCAGCCCGAAGCCGACCACCGGTCCGAACGCCGGATCCTCCACCAGCTCCACCACGCACGCCACCCCGGGCGGGACCATCGGCTGGACCAGGACGTCCGCGCCGAAGGCCGGGGCCATCTCGGCGTACGCCCGGCGCAGCGTGGCCGGGTCGGCCAGGTCGAGCCGGACCGCGCCGAGGTCGAGCCGGTGCCGCAGCCCGGGGGCGGCGGCCTTGAGGGCGACCGGCCAGCCGATCCGCTCGGCCGCCGCCACCGCCTCCTCGGCCGAGCGCGCCGGCGCCGACTCCACCAGGTCGATCCCGTACGCCCGCAGCAGCGCCGCCGGGTCCGCGCCGTCGGCCCGCAGCGCGGCCTGCCCGGCCGCCCGGTCCACCCGGCCCAGCTCCGGCAGCACCCCCGGCGGGCGGCGCAGCCAGTCGGCGTACGTGGTGACCCGCGCGAGGGCCCGGACCGACTCCTCGACGCTCGGGTAGGCCGGCACCCCGGCCGGTACCCGGCCGGCGAGGAAGGTCGCCACCACCGGTTTGCCGACGGTCGCCGCGTCGGGCAGGGCGGCGGTGAAGTCGGCCTCCGGGTCGGTGAGCTGGCCGGGCAGCGGCGGCGCGAAGACGGCCACCACGGCGTCGACCCGCTCGTCGGCGGCGGAGGCGGCGAGCGCGGCGGCGTACTCGGCGGCGCCGGCCCGGGGGCCGACGTCGTGCGGGTAGCCGTCGGCGACGGTGAGGCCCTGGGCGGCGCAGGCGGTGGCGGCCAGCCCGGTCAGCGCCGACGAGTTGCCGACGACGGCGACCCGACGGCCGGCCGGCAGCGGCTGGTGGGCCAGGAGCACACCCACGTCGAGCAGTTCGGAGACGGTGTCCACCCGGATCACCCCGGACTGGGCGAAGAGCGCGCTCACCGCGGCGGCGTCCAGCGCCGGCCCGTCGCCGAGGCCGGGCGGGCGGGCCAGCGAGGCGAGCGCGACGATCGGCTTGCTCCGGCCGATCCGCCGGGCCAGCCGGGCGAACTTGCGCGGGTTGCCGAACGTCTCCAGGTAGAGCGTGACCACGTCGGTGCCGGGGTCGTCCTGCCAGTACTGGAGCAGGTCGTTGCCGGAGACGTCGGCCCGGTTGCCGGCGGAGACGAAGGTGGACAGGCCGAGCCCGCGGCGGGACGCCTCGGCGAGCAGGGCCACCCCGAACGCGCCGGACTGGCTGAAGACGCCCACCCGGCCGGGGGCGGGCAGCACCGGGGCGAGGGTGGCGTTGAGGCGTACCGCCGGGTCGGTGTTGGCGACGCCGAGGCAGTTCGGGCCGACCACCCGCATGCCGGCCAGGTGGGCGGCGCGGACCAGGGCGCGCTGCGCCGCCGCCCCCGCCGGGCCGGCCTCGGCGAAGCCGGCCGAGATCACCACGAGCCCGTGCGCGCCCGCCTTCGCGGCGTCGGCGACCACCCCGGTCGCCGCCTCCGGCGCCACCGCCACCACGGCCAGGTCGATGTCGAGCCCGGCGTTGGCCGCCGACGGGTACGCGGGCAGCCCGGCCACGGTCGCCGCGGTCGGGTGCACCGGGACGATCGCGCCGGTGAACCCGCCGTCGCGCAGGTGCCCGAGCAGGGCCGCGCCGACGCCCTGCCCGGTGGCGCTGGCACCGTAGACGGCGATGCCGCGCGGGGCGAGCAGCCGAGCGATCGAGCGGGCCTCGGTGCGGTGCTCCCGGCCGCGCTGCACCGCCAGGGTCGCCTCAGTGGGGGCGATCGGGAAGCTGAGGTGCACCACGCCGTCGGCGTACTGGCGCTGGACCTGGTAGCCGATGTCGGAGAAGACCCGCAGCATCGCCCCGTTGGCCGGGAGCACCTCGGCGACGAAGTGCACGATGCCGAACCGCCGGGCCGCGTCGGCCAGGTGCTCCAGCAGCACCGAGCCGATCCCCCGGCCCTGGTACGCGTCCTCCACCACGAAGGCCACCTCGGCCTCCGGTGCCCCGGGGCCGAGCCGCTCGTACCGGCCGACGGCGACGATCCGCTCGCCGGCCAGCACCACGAACGCCTCCCGGTCCCGGTGGTCGACGTTGACGAACCGCTGCAGGTCCCGCTCCGGGATGCGCGGGTACGGCGAGAAGTAGCGCAGGTAGCGGGTGCGCTCCGAGAAGCGCGAGTGCATCGCCACGATCGCCGGAGCGTCGGCGGGGCGGATCTGTCGCAGCTGGACGGCCGTGCCGTCGCTGAGCAGCACGTCCACCGGTTGCTCGACGGTGGTCACCGGTCAGTCCTCCCCTACCGCCCGGTCAGTCCCGCGGGTCGTGCGGGTCGAGCCCGAGCAGCGGGAAGACGGCCCGGCGGGTGGCCGTGACCGCCCGGCCCACCGGGTCCGGCTCGCCGTTGGGCTGCCACGGCTGGTACGACGGGTCGACGTCGTCGGTCATCCGCAGCGGCACCTCGTGGCCGGGCCGCCGCTCGGCCGCCAGCTCCCGCCAGGCGGACGGGGTGAGCGTCGCCGGGTCGATCGGCTCGCCGGTGGCCACCGCGAGCAGGTGCGTCCAGGCCCGGGGCACCACCTCGACCAGCGCGTACCCGCCGCCGCCGAGGGCCACCCAGCGGCCGTCACAGAGCTCGTCGGCGAGCGCCCGCAGCGCCAGGTAGGTGGCCCGCTGCCCGTCCACGGACAGCTGCAGATCCGCCAGGGGGTCGAGCCGGTGGCCGTCCGCCCCGCACTGGGTGACCAGCAGCTGGGGCCGGAACGCCCGCAGCACCGACGGCACGACGGCGTGGAACGCGCGCTGCCAGCCGGCGTCGCCCACCCCGGGCGGCAGCGGCACGTTGACCGCGCTGCCCTGGGCGCCCGGCCCGCCGGTCTCGTCGGGGAACCCGGTGCCGGGGAAGAGCGCGAGCGGGGTCTCGTGCAGGCTGACCGTCAGCACCCGGGGGTCGTCATAGAAGATCTCCTGCACGCCGTCGCCGTGGTGCACGTCCACGTCCACGTACGCGATCCGCTCCGCGCCGAGGTCGAGCAGGCGGGCGATGGCCACCGCGGGGTCGTTGTAGACGCAGAATCCGGCGGCCCGGGCCGGCATGGCGTGGTGCAGCCCGCCGGCGACGTTGACCGCCCGGCGGGCCTCCCCCCGCCACACCGCCTCGGCGGCGGCCACGCTCGCCCCGGCGACCAGTGCGCTCGACTCGTGCATGCCGTCGAAGACGGGATTGTCCGAGGTGCCCAGCCCGAAGCCGGCGAAGAGCGGGTCGCGGGGGGCGGCCCGCACCGCGTCCAGGTAGCGCGGGTCGTGCACCCGGGTCAGCAACTCGTCGTCGGCCGGCTCCGGCTTGACCAGCCGCACCCCGGGCCGGTCCAGCACGCCGAGCTCGCGGGCGAGCGCCATGGTCAGCTCTACCCGGACCGGGTCGAGCGGATGGTCGCCCATGTCGTAGGCGAGCAGGGCCTCGTCCCACACCACCACCGTGTCGTCGGCCATGGGGCAATGGTCCCATGCGCGCCGGGTCGCGCTCATGGCACGCGCTGCTCAGTGACCGGGTGTGCCACCGGTGGCCACCGGACGGTCCGGGTCGGCCACCCAGTTGCTCCACGAGCCGACGTACAGGGCGGCGTCCGGCCGGCCGGCGAGGTGCAGCGCCAGCACCGCCTGCGCGGCGGTCACCCCGGAGCCGCAGTACGCCCCGACCGGCGCGTCCTCGGTGACCCCGGCGGCGGCGAACCGCTGGCGCAGCGCCTCGGCGGCCGGGAAGCGGCCCTCGGTGACGTACTCCGGGGCGGGCAGGTTGACCGCGCCGGGCACGTGCCCGGCGACCGGGTCGATCGGCTCGGTCTCGCCCCGGTAGCGGGGGGCGGCCCGCACGTCCAGCAGCACCCCGGTGTCCGCGGCGGCCAGCCGGGCCGCCTCCCTGGCGTCGAGCACGGGCAGCGCCCCCGGCGCCACGGTGACGTCGCCCGGGGCCGGCGTGGGTGCCTCGGTGGAGACGGGCAGCCCGGCGGCGGCCCAGGCGGGGAAGCCCCCGTGCAGCACCCGCACCGCCCGGTGGCCCGCCCAGCGCAGCGTCCACCAGGCCCGGGCGGCGGACATGCCGTCGCCGCCGTCGTACACGACGACCGGGTGACCGGCGCGGACGCCGGCGGCCCGCAGCGCGGCCTGGAGCGCGGCGGGGTCGGGCAGGGGGTGCCGGCCGGCCGCGCCCGGCCGGCCGCACAGCTCGGTGTCCAGGTCGATGAAGACGGCGCCCGGCAGGTGGCCGGCGGCGTAGTCGTCCCGGCCGGGCGGCCCGACGAGCCGCCACCGGACGTCGAGCAGGGTGGGCGGGTCGGCGCGGTCGAGCTCGGCGGCGAGCCGGTCGGGCTCGATCAGCAGGTCATCGGTTCCGGACATGCGGTCCAGTCAACACCATCCGGGCAGCGACGCCGCGATTCGCCCGGGGCCTGGTGTCGGGGGCCCGGGGTAGCATCGACCACCGGGAGGCCGTGACGTGAAGCATGACCTGGTCGATACGACCGAGATGTACCTGCGCACCATCCTCGAGCTCGAGGAGGAGGGGGTGCCGCCGCTGCGCGCCCGGATCGCGGAGCGGTTGAAGCAGAGCGGTCCCACCGTCAGCCAGACCGTCGCCCGGATGGAGCGGGACGGCCTGCTCACCGTCGAGGGCGACCGGCACCTGTCGCTCACCCCGCTGGGCCGCGGCACCGCGGTTTCGGTCATGCGCAAGCACCGGCTGGCCGAACTGCTGCTGGTGAACGTGATCGGGATGCCCTACGAGGAGGCCCACGACGAGGCCTGCCGGTGGGAGCACGTGATGAGCGACGCGGTGGAGAAGCGGGTCTACGACCTGCTCAACCGCCCCACCCGCTCGCCGTACGGCAACCCGATCCCGGGCTTGGAGGAGCTGGGCGAGCCCGGCGAGCCGGAGACCGAGTCCGCGGAGACCGAGCGCAACCTCGCCTTCCCCGGCCTCGCCGGCCCGGTGGTGGTGCGGCGGATCTGCGAGAGCGTGCAGACCGACGCGGACGTGCTCCGGCAACTGCACGCGGCGGGCGTCGACCCGGGCGCCACGGTGACCGTGGCGCAGGAACGTGACGGCGTCTCGATCGACCGCTCCGGCGACCGGGTGCGGCTGCCCCGCGAGGTGGCCTCCCGGGTGTTCGTCGCGGCCCGCTGACCGGCCGGTCCGGGCCCACCGCCGGCCTGCCGGTCAGAGCTGGCGGGTGTCCACCGCCTTGGCCAGGTTGACCAGCTTGCCGGCCATCTTCTCGGCCTCGGCCGGGTCCGTCCCCGCCGGGCAGGTCCAGCGCAGAATGGCCAGCCGTCCCTCGGTGGCGAGCCAACCCACCTCGGCCCCCGGGCCGGCCTTGCCGGTCTTCGGCAGCTTCTGGCGGTAGGCGACCTTCCCGAGCTTGCTGATCTTCGTGGCGCCCCTGGGCAGCACGTCCTCGGTGAAGCCCGACGTGTCGATGGACGTCTCGGTGACGATGAGGGTCAGCTCCGGCAGGAGGGCGGCCTCGGCGCGGAGCACACAGGTGTGGGTGTCCCCCCGATCCACGGCGGCGGCCACGTCGAAGTGCGCCCCGGTGTGCTTCGCGATCACCCCGAAGTCGAGCAGCCGACACGCGCCGCCCGAGGACGCCGCCGCTGCTGCCACCGGCGGCGGCGCCGCGGGCGGCAGCGCCACCGGGGTGACCTCCGCGGCGCAGCCGGCGGTCAGCAGTACGGCCGAAGCGGCGAGCCAGATCCGGGCCTGCACACTCATCCCTCCAGTTCGGTCACGTATGGACAGTGCCGGCAGCCTCGCCCGCAGCAGGTCCCCCGGCGGGCCAGGAACCCGGCGGTGAGCACGAAGAGCCCGGTCTCCGGGTCGAGGTAGCCGGCCTCTCCGGCGGCCAGCGCCGCCGCGTGGGCGGCCAGGATCCGCTCCCGGTCGGGGTGGTCTGGCGACAGCCGGGCCGGGTGCGGCTCGGTCAGCGGCCGGTCCGCCAGGGGTCGTCGCTCTCCGGTCACCGGGCGAGTGTACGGAGGCCGGCACGGCTGCCGACCGGGGCCGGGCTGGCGGGACGCGGCCCTGCCGCACGCTGTCGAGCTGATGTCGCAGACGACTCAGCGTCGGGTCACCCGTGTCGCTGGAACGCGGCGTGGACCTCGGCGCGGTCGGCGCCGCCGGCCAGCAGGAGCCGGAGCAGCACCTTCGCCTTGTACGGGTCGACCAGCCCCCCGCAGACCAGCCCACGCCGGAGCAGGTCGGTCTCCGAGCCGACCGCCCCGTACGTGTGGCGCAGCACCGACCCGGCCCCGGTACGCGAGGCGAGCACCACCGGCATCCGTTCCGCCAGCGCGCCGAGCGCCGGGGCGAAGGCCGGCGGCACGTGCCCCACCCCGAAGCCGGCCACCACCAGCCCGTCGACGTCGCGGGCGAGCGCGTCGAGCAGCGCCACGTCGTCGTCGAGGGTGATGGTGTGCAGCGCCACCCGGGTGGCGGCGAGCCGGTCCGCGTCCACCGGCGGCAGCGGGGCGCGCCGGGGCGGCCGGGTGAGCAGGCGTACCTCTGCCTCGATGACGTGACCGAGCGGGCCGGCGTCGGGCGAGGCGAAGGTGGCCGTACTGGTGCTGTGGGTCTTGCGGACGAAGCGGGCGGCGTGGATCTCGTCGTTGAACGCGACCAGCACGCCGAGGTCACGTGCGGCCGGCGCGGCGGCGACCCGGGCGGCGGCGAGCAGGTTCGCCGGGCCGTCCGGTCCGGCGAGGGTGGGGTTGCGCATCGCGCCGGTGATCACCAGCGGGGCCGGGTGCGGCCAGACCAGGTCGGCCAGGAAGGCGGTCTCCTCCAGGCTGTCCGTGCCCTGGGTGATCACCGCACCGGTCGCCCCGGCGGCCACCGCCGCCCCGGCCGCGTCGACCAGGTCCAGAACCTGCCGGTACGTGAGGGCGGCGCTCGGCACCGCCTGCACGTCGTGGACGTCGAGGGGGAGGTCGGCGAGCCCCGGTACGGCGGCGGTGAGCTGGGCCCCGGTGAGCCGGTTGACCACGCCCTGACCGCTGGTCCCGGCCATGGCGATCGTGCCACCGAGGGTGAACAGCGCGACGGTCACCGGTCCGCCCCGCCGTCGGGCCGGGTGGCCAGCAGGAACGCCTGCGGTCCCCGCTCGAAGCTGGCCTCCGCCTCGCGGACCAGCGTGGCCCGCACGACCAGGCCAGCCGCGGCGAGTTGGTCGGCGAGCCGGTCCGGCGGCAGCCAGTGCACGTCGTACGAGACGAGGTGGCCGTACGCCTGCTCGAGGCGGATCCGCTGGTCGCCGGCCTTGACCGCGAGCAGCAGGTGCCCGCCCGGCGCGAGCACCCGGTGGAACTCGGCGAACACGACGGGCAGCAGCTCCGGCGGCAGGTGGATGATCGAGTACCAGGCGACGAGCCCGGCCAGCCCGGCGTCCGGCATCGCCAGGTCGGTCATCGAGCCGATGTCGAAGCGCAGCTCCGGGTACGTCCGGCGGGCCACCTCGACCATGCCCGACGAGAGGTCGACGCCGGCTACGTCCAGCCCGAGGTCGCGCAGGTGGGCGGTGACCCGGCCGGTGCCGCAGCCTACCTCCAGCACCGGTCGGCCGGGCCCGACCTGCTCGGCGAACGCGGCCAGCATGCCCCGGTCGAGCGGGCCCTCCACCACGTCGGGGAGCAGCCGGGCGTAGTCCACCGCGACCGTGTCGTACGCGGCGCGGGTCTCGGTCAGCCAGGTCGGTTCGATCACGACCGGAAACCCTAGTCGCCGGTCGGATCCGCCCCCGCCCCTAGCCCAGTCAGGTACGCGACGAACGGTTCCGGCCGCTCGAACAGCGACCGGTGCCCGGCGCCCGGGATGACCAGGTGGTCCTTGCGCGGGGCCTGGAGCTGCGCGTACCACTCGTCGAACAGGCGCAGCCGGCCCGGCACCTCGTGCGCACCGTCCACGAAGTACGCCGGCACCTGGAGCTGCCGCACGTCGCGGCGGAAATCCAGCTCCTGCAACCGGGGATAGAGCACGTCCCAGCCGTCGAGGAAACCGAAGACGTGGGCGGTCTCCAGGGGGCTCTGCTCCGGCACCCCGAGGTTGCCGACCATGCCGGTCTCGCCCTCGGCAGCGCCCGTGCGGTCGAACGCGAAGGCGCCGGCCTCGTTGGTCAGCAGCGGCTCGTACGCCCAGATGTCCGGGTACGGCGGTGGGCCCTGAGCGGCCATCCGATCGGCGAGCTCGGTCCGCCCGGTACGGCGGGCCCAGGCCAGGGTGTCGGCGTACTGGCTACGGTCGGCCTCGCGCAGGCTCACCACCTGCCCGACCCCCACGTACGCGGCGAACAGCTCGGGGTGGCGCTGCGCGGCGAGCAGGCCGGGGATGGTGCCGCCGGAGTGCGCGAGCAGGTGGATCCGGTCCCGGCCGAACCGCTCGCGCAGGTGCCGGGTCACCGCGAGCAGGTCGGTCACCTCGTCCTCCAGCGTCCACGCGGCCGGGGACCGGAACGCCGACCAGGACCGGGGGCCGGCGGCCCGGTCCCAGGTGACCACCACGAAGCGCTGTTCCAGGGCGGCCATGTGCCGACGTACCGGGGCGATCTCCGAACCGCCGGGCGGGCCGGGCACCACCAGCAGCACCGGAGCGGACGGGTCCGTACCCCGGATCAGCAGCCCGAGGCGGCGGCCGGCGGAGGTGACCGAGTCGAACGCGGCGATCCCGCCCGGGATCGGCGCGGTCCGGGCCGGCACCGCCGCACCGGCGGTGACCAGGGCGAGGACGGCGGCGAGCAGGCCGACGGCGCCCCGCCCGAGCCACCGCAGGACCGGCCCGCGCGGCGCGCCGCTGCCGGCCCGGCGGGCGATCCCGGCCCCGTACGCCGCGCCGACCAGCAGCGGCAGCAGCGTGAGCAGCCCGTGCACCCCGCGCCCGGCCACCAGGGCCACCACGCCGAAGCCGCTCAGATGTGGCCGGTCGACGGCCGGCCCACGCAGGCCGATCCGGGCCAGCTCCACGGCGACCGCGAAGAGGACGGGCGCGGCGAGCATCGCCCACCGGGACCGGCTCAGCCAGCCGGCCGCCAGCCCGACGGCGAGGCTGATCCCGATCGAGGCGAGCGCGGTGCCGACCGTGCCCGGGCCGCGTGGGGTCCACCAGCCGGCGGACAGTCCCCAG
This sequence comes from Micromonospora sp. NPDC007271, assembly GCF_040634005.1. Lineage (NCBI taxonomy): Bacteria > Bacillati > Actinomycetota > Actinomycetes > Micromonosporales > Micromonosporaceae > Micromonospora > Micromonospora sp. NPDC007271. The sequence goes on along the minus strand of NZ_JBEYER010000017.1, from coordinate 36,027 downwards.
GCCGCCGGGAGCAGGAGCGGGAGCACCGTGCGAACCCTCTGGCGGAGCAGCATTCGATCTCCCATCGTCACCGGACCGTCCACACTAGTCAGCCTTGGTGCTCCGCGTGGCCCCGCGATCACGAGCGGTGCCTGTCCGCCGGTGACCCGACGCCATCCCGCCGCACTAGCGCCAGCTCAGTCCCGCGAGCTCCTGCTTGAACTGCGTCAGCGTGAACCTGCCGCCCTCGGGGGGCGTCACTCGCAGCGAGTAGGTCACCGCACCGACCTTCCACCAGACCGTCCAAGACCTCCCTGCGTCACCGGTGACCGTGCCTCGGCGCGAGCCGATCGGGACGGTCGTGACCGGGTCGGGGAGGCTCACGTCAGCAGTGGGTTGCGCGCTCAACAACAACATCGACCCGTGGGGTCCGTTGTAGCCCTGGTGCCAGCTCGGGTCCGTCGACATCCAGTGCGAGGGATGCCGGCTCCACCGCTTGTCCGACGACAGGTCCGGCAGGTCACGCTCGAAGTAGGTCGGCGGCGCCTGCGTGGTGGCGGCGTCGCGGAGCACCCGATCACCCAGCGGCTTCCGCAGCGAGGCGACGAGGGGAAGGGCGAAACCGGTGGCGCCGCAGTCGGTGGCGTCCACGATGCGGGCCTTGACCGTGACGACCACCTGAGTCTCGTCCTGCGCGGTGACCGTCGCCTGCGGTTGCCGGAGTTCCTTGCACGGGGTGTCGCCCGAGCCGCCGTACACGGTGATGTGGGTGCCGTCGCGGGCGACCATCGCCGATGCCCAGGGCAGCTCGACAGCCTCGTCCGGCAGTGACGTGACAGCCGGAGGTTGGGGCAGCGGGCGCTCGGTGGTCCGTTCGCTGCGCGAGCATCCGCCGGTCAGCGCGAGGGCAGCCATGGCCGTCAGAGCGACGACGACGGTCGGCCGCCGTGGCGTTACGGTGGAGGTCCTGCGCTCGCGGCGCCCTTCGTTGGTCGTCATAGCCGCCTTCACCCGGTCGTCGGACGCGCACCGGATCGTACGTGATCATCAACCGTCGCCGCGGCCCTCGCTGGACGGCCCTCGGGGCAGAAAATTTCCCCGGACCGTTGTCGAATCGAGCGGGACCTGCCCGTCGATGAGACAAGAGGAAACGACAATCTGAGGAGCTTCCGATGGCCCAGTACGCAGTCCTGATCTACTCGCCCGCGCCGGCCGACCCGATGGAGATCACGCCCGACTACCTGGCGCTGCTGGACCGGTACCCGGCCCAGGTCGAGGAGCTGGGCGGCAAGATCGTCACGGGCTTCGCGCTGCAGCCGAGCACCACGGCGACGGCGGTCCGCGGCGACCTGGTCACCGACGGCCCGTTCATCGAGGCCAAGGAGGTCGTCGCCGGGTTCTTCATCCTGGAGGCGCCCGACCTGGACGTCGCCCTGAAGATCGCCAAGCTGAACCCGGCCACCATCGACGGCGGCGTCGAGGTCCGGCCGCTGTTCGTGCCGCCGGCGGAGTGAGCGACGCCGGCACGGCCGCGGCCGAACGCGCTGTGGCGGACGCGCACCGCCGCGAGTGGGCCTTCGTGCTCGCCGCGACGGCGCGCGTCGCCGGTGACCTGGACGTCGCCGAGGAGTGCGTGCAGGACGCGTACGTCGCCGCGCTGGCCGCCTGGGCGCGGGACGGCGTACCCGAAAAGCCGGGCGCCTGGCTGACCGCCACCGCGAAGCGCAAGGCCATCGACGTGCTGCGGCGGGAGAAGGTGTTCCGGTCCAAGATGCCGCTGCTGGTGGAGCCGGCGGAGGCCGAGTTCCCGGAGGAGTCCGGCGTGGACGTGGTGCCCGACGACCGGTTGCGGCTGGTCTTCACCTGTTGCCACCCGGCGCTGGCCCGGGAGGCCCAGGTGGCGCTGACCCTGCGCCTGGTGTGCGGGGTGAGCACCGGAGACATCGCCCGGGCGTTCCTGGTCTCCGAGCCGACCATGGCCGCCCGGGTCACCCGGGCCAAGAAGAAGATCGCCGCCGCCCGGATCCCGTACCGGGTGCCGGAGGCCGCCGAGCTGCCCGAGCGGCTGGACGCCGTGCTGACCGTCGTCCACCTGCTCTTCACCACCGGGCACACCGCGCCGACCGGCGGCGACCTGATCCGCGCCGATCTGGTCGACCGGGCGGTGCACCTGACCCGCATGCTGCTGGCGCTGATGCCCGACGAGCCGGAGGTACGCGGGCTGCTCGCGCTGCTGCTGCTCACCGACGCCCGTCGGGCCACCCGCACCGACGCCGCGGGCCGGTTGCTCACGCTGGAGCAGCAGGACCGATCGGCCTGGGACCGGACGGCCATCGCCGAGGGCAACGCGCTGGTGCTGGGCGCGTTCCGCACCGGCCGGGTCGGCCGGTACGCCCTCCAGGCCGCCATCGCCTCGCTGCACGCCGTCGCGCCCAGCTACGCCGCGACCGACTGGCCGCAGCTCATCCGCCTCTACGACGAACTGCTCAACCGCTGGCCGTCCCCGGTGGTCGGGCTGAATCGGGCCGTGGCGGTGTCGATGGTGGACGGCCCGGCCGCCGCCCTCGCCGAGGTCGACGCGCTGGCGGCGGATCCCCGCCTGGCCGGCTACCACTACCTCCCGGCGATCCGCGCCGACCTGCTCCGCCGCCTCGACCGCCCCGAGGAGGCCGCGGACGCGTACCGGATCGCCCTGGCCCTCGTCGCCAACGACGCCGAACGGGCCTTCCTCACCGCCCGCCTCGCGGAGACCACCCGGCCAGCCCGGTCAGAACATTGAACGGATCCGATGATTGACACGCCTCCCGCTGCTTGGAATGGTCGCCATATGGCCTTGCGTCTACGGGACCTGCTGGTCGGCAGCTTTGCCGAGCTACGGGTGGAACCAACCGCCAGGCGGGTCCGGGCGACGCTGGACGGCGAGATCGTCGTGGAGTCACAGCGGGCGATGCTCGTCTGGGAGTCGCGGCACGTCGTTCCCTACTACGCCGTGCCGGCGGAGGACGTGCGCGCGGAGCTGCGGCCCGTACCCGTGCCCGCGGACGCCGACTCGCAGCTCGTGACGCTGGCGCCGGAAGGGCTGGCGGCCGGCGCGGTGTCCATCGTCCGTCCGGGCTCGTTCACCCGGCACACCGTCGGCGGCGAGGAGCTGTCCATCCGGTTCGCGGGCGGGGACCGGCACCGGGCGGCGTTCCGGTTCACAGACCCCGACCTGTCCGGCTACATCGGCCTGGACTTCGGGGCGTTCGACGCGTGGTTCGAGGAGGACACCCAGATCGTGGCCCATCCGCGTGACCCGTTCCACCGGGTCGACGTCCTGCGTAGCTCGCGGCGGGTGCGCGTCGAGTCCGGCGGCCGGGTCCTCGCGGAGAGCACCCGGCCGCGGCTGCTGTTCGAGACCCACCTGCCGGTCCGGTTCTACCTGCCGCCCGAGGACGTCACCGAGGGCCTGCTACGACCGAGCGCGACGCGAACCACCTGCGCGTACAAGGGCGAGGCGACGTACTGGTCCCTGGCCGTCGAGGGCGGCACAGCGGACGTGGCGTGGAGCTACCCGCGGCCGCTCGCCGAGGCGGCGGACATCGCCGGCATGATCGCCTTCTTCGACGAGCACGTCGACGTGGTGCTGGACGGGCAACGCCGCGAGCGGCCGCGCACACCCTGGTCCGCGTCGGGCTCGTAGCGGACCCTTCGCACCATGTTCGGGCGGTCCGAGCGGGAGGCTCGGCGTGTCACAGCGCGCGGGTCAACCGCAGCAGCCGCCACACCGTACCCATGGAGACCGCGGGGTAGAACCCGACGTACTCCGGCTCGACCCGGCTGGGCTGCCATTTGCGCTTGTACTCCGACTGGCTGCGCGCGGGATAGATCCAGTCGCCGTGTTCTGCGACGTATCGCACGAGCCGCTCCGCACCGGGATGCGAGCCGGCCGGCGGGCGGTGGCCGGCCGACAGCTCGCAGAACGGCGTCAGCCCCATGTGCAACCACACCGCCCCCTCCTGCTGGAAGCGCTGGAGCGCCTCGACGAAGATCAGGTCGACCGCGCCCGGCGGCGCGGTCGGCTCGCGGCGGGTGATGTCGTACAACCAGCCCGCTTCCCGCCCGAACGCCGGCGAGTACGACACGTACGCCACGGGCTCCCCTTCGGACAGCGCGACGAAGAGCCGGCGCGGCCCGCCGCCGGGAAGGTCCCGCTCGCCGACCATGAACTCGATCTTCTTGACGTGCCGTCCCTTGCCGGCCAGCCACCGGGCGTCGAGCGCGTCCAGGCGGGCGGCGAGCCGCTCGTCGTACGGCACGTCAGCGCCGGCCTCCACGACCGATATCCCCGCCCGCCGGGACCGGGCGAGCTTGTTGCGGACCTTCTCGAACTTCCGGCCGGAGAGCCGGAAGGCGTCCAGTGCGATGGAGAACGAGGCGCCCAGCTGGCTCAGCCGGTAGCCGAACGCCCCGTACAGCTCGAGATCGGCCCGGGTGAGCTGAACGGCGCACAGGCGCCGGCCCTCCTTCCCGGCCCAGGTGTGGAACGCGTCGAGCAGCCGCTTCTGATCGTCCGGGCTGGCGTAGACGCTGCCCAGCTGGACCGCGTGCCGGCGACCGGCGGTGCGGTACACGATGAGCCCGTCGATGCCCGGAACCGAGAAGTGCCGGTTGTCCCGGTTGAGCGCCAGCGCGGCGCTGGAATGGTGGGCGTGTCGACGAAGGATGTCCAGAACGGCCGCTGGCTCCACGAGGTCCCTCCGCATCGGTCAGAGCTGAACGGGCGGCGGGGCGCTGGCGTCGCGCCGGACTGCCGCCCGGTGCCGCCGCCACGCCTGCCCGACGAGCTGGAACGCCTCACCGGCGACGACGCGCGGTGCCGCGCCGGCCCGTACCCGCCGGGCGGACGCCGCCAGCAGCCGGCCGAGGGTGAGCAGCCGGTCGGCCGACAGTCGGTCGCCCATCACGTCGTCCAGCCGGCGCACCGCCCGGGGACTGCGCTGCAGGCCGGCGAGGATGGCCCGCTCCATGGCGGTGATCCGCGCTGCCCGGCCGAGGTCCTGGGCGTACCAGTAGTTCGCCAGCTCGGTCCGGTCCCGGTGCCGGGCCCAGCGGCGCATGCCGCGCTCCAGGGCGGACGGATCCGACCAGTGCGCCGCCAGCACGGCGGCCAGGGCCCGCGTGTTGCGCAGCGCGTCGTTGATGCCGTGGCCCAGCGTGGCGTCCTTACCGTGCCCGGCGTCCCCGACGAGCGCCCAGCCCGGCCCGTACGGGTGCCGGAAATAGCACGGGTAGCGGACCATCCGGTGCACCGGGCCGACCGGTTCGGCGTCGCGGGCCAGCTCGGCCACCGCCGGGCTCACCGCCTCCACGTGGCGCAGGAACGACTCCACGTCGGCGTTGGCGAGCCCGGCCTGCACCCGATCGGGCGGCTGGGCGATCAGCACGAACTCGTCGGGGCCGGTGGGCAGCACGGAGACGATGTGCTCGCCGACCCGGTGCCAGTGCAGGGCCGGGGACAGGTGCTTGCCCCGGAAGTAGCGCCACAACAGGGCGCGTTCGCTGCGCGTGGTCAGGTACTGCTGGGCGCCGACCCAGCGGGCGACCGACGAGTTGCGGCCGTCGGCGCCGACCACCAGTCGGGCGGACACCTCGCTCACCGACCCGTCCGGGTTCTGCGCCCGAACGCCGCACACCGTGCCGTCGTCGGCGCGCCGGAGCCCGACCACCGGCGTACCGGTGAACGCCTTCGCCCCGGCAGCCACGGCCCGGTCCAGCAGGACCCGGTCGAGGAGGTCCCGCCGCGCGCACATGCCCGGGTTCTCCGGGTGGTGCAGCCGCAGTTCGATGTCGTCCAGTCGGACCCACACGTCGGTCAGTGGGGGTACGCCGAGCGCCACCAGGTCGTCGTACACGCCTTCGATGCGCAGGTCCTCGGTGTCGTGCAGGATGTGCGTCGAGAGGGTCGGAGCCGGCAGGGACTCCCGGTCGAACACGGCCACGGAGAGGCCGGCCGCGGCGAGCCGGGCGGCGAGCGCCGATCCGGCCACCCGGGCGCCGACGATGGCGACGTCGACGCGGTGGTGCGGACCCGACGGGCTGACCGGCGCCGAACCCGCCCGCGCGGTGACCGCCCCGCCGGCCGCGCCCGTGGAACGGCCCCCCGCCGAAGCCGGGCGGGCCGCGACCGGCGGGCGGGCGGCGGCGAGCCGGTCGGCTGTGTCCAGCCCGCGCAGGTAGCCGGCGAGCAGCAGGCTGCCGACCCGACCGGAGGGCATGGGCGCCGCATCGTGCCGCAGCCACGGCAGGATCCGGGCCGGCTCCGGCCAGTCGGCGGCTCCGGCCAGCCGCGGCGCCAGCAGCTCGGCCGTGAGCGCGGACAGTGCCAGACCGTGACCGCACCAGGCTCCCGCGAACCACACGCCGGGCTCGCCCGGGACCGGACCGACGATGGGCAGCCGGTCGAAGGTGGAGGCGGTGACGCCCGACCAGAAGTCGGTCACCGGGACGGTGGCCAGGGCAGGGAAGACGCCGGCGAGCTCGCGGCCGAGCCGGGACCGGACCCCGGCGACGCCCCGCTCGCCGGCCCGGGCCTCGAGCATCGCCGGTCCGCCGCCGAAGAGAAGGTGGCCCTGGGCGGTGAGGCGGAAGTAGTTGAAGAACGATCGGCTGTCGATGACCGCGCCGGCCCCGTCCCAACCGGTCCGCGCCAGCAGCTCCGGCGGCAGCGGGTCGGTACGGAGGACGTGCGTGCGGACCACCGCGACGCTGCGCCGGAAGAGCCCGAGCGCCGGCGTGAAGCCATCCGTGGCCAGTACGGCGTGGCGGGCCCGGACCCGGCGGCCGCCGGCGGTGAGGGTCACCGGGTCCCCGCCGGCCAGGCTGGTGACGGCCGTGTGCTCGGCGACCCGGACGCCGGCGGCGACCAGCACCGCCCGCAGCGCCTGGCACAGCAACCACGGGTTGACCAGCGCGACGTCCGGATAGCACAGCGCGCCGTGGTACCGGTCGGTGCCCAGCCGCGCCGCGGTTTGCGCCCGGTCCAGGTAGCCCACGTCGAAGCCGAGGCCGCACAGGATCTCGGCCTGCCGGCGCAGCCGGGCCGCGTGCGCCGGCGCGGCGGCGGTGACCAGCTGGTACCCGTCGGTCAGCTCACACCCGCCGGGCAGGGCGCCGGCCAGCCGGCGCAGCGCCCCGATCCCGTCCAGCGAGGCCCCGAACATCCGGCCGGCCACCTCCGGCCCGAATCTACGGACCAGCCCGGTGATCGGGCCGCCGACTCCCGGGCCGGCGATGCCGGTGCTGCGCCCGCTCGCGCCAGCGCCGGCGTGGCTGGCTTCCAGGACCAGCAGCTCGTCCGCCGGCATCATCCGGGACAGCTGGTACGCGGTGGCGAGCCCGGCCAGTCCCGCGCCGACCACCACGACGCTCGTCTCGACGTCACGGCCGAGCGGGGGTGCCACGGCGGCCGGAGGGCGGTCGCGTTGCCACCCGCTCACGGCGTACCCGGGAGCATCGCTCATCGGGCCTCACCCCACCTTCGCCGGTTGCCGACCGGAGTCCGGCGACGCCGGACGGCCCGCCCGCACCTCGCTCAGCAACCGGTCGAAGCCGGGTAGGCGCTTGGGCTCGAAGGGGACCCCGAACGGCTTGAGCTGGTTGCCGAAGATCGCCCGGTCGCCGAACAGGTGGATCGGCACGGCGAGCAGCGCCCACTCCGGCCCGAGCAGCCAGGCCCACAGCGCGACCACGAGCCCGGCGCTCAGCAGACTGTGGGTCGAGTTGTACAGCACGTAGTACACGCGGGAGATCCGGCCGTCGCGGCTGCGGTGGTACGCGATCGCCCCCGGGAGGTACCCGATCAGGTCGATGTACGCGAACAGGGCGATCGCCGGCAGCCAGCGGATCTCGGACCAGTGGGCGACGAACAGGCCGCTGGCGATCAGGAGCGCCGCCGCGCACTCGGCCCGGTGCAGGGCCGCCGTGGCGGGGGTGTCGAAGGTGTTCTTCTGGTCCACGATCAGCTCCGTCCGGCAATCGTGCCGGCGGCGGCCGTCGCGGCCGAGTCGCCCTCGCGGACCGCCGAGGCGCCCGGGAGCACCGAGCCGCCCGGGAACTCCACCGGCCCGAAGAGCCCGCGCAGCACCAGCTGGATGGTTTCGGCGAGAACCCGCTCCGCGACCGGGTCGATGATGCTGGCCAGGGTCGGTACGCCGAAGTCGAAGGCGGCGGCGAAGGTGAGCGCGACGCCGCCGTCGCGCGGCTCCAACACCCAGGACCCGGAGAACTCGTCGAAGTCGCCGTCGGTCTGTTCGAACTCGATCGTGAGGTCGTCGCGGCGGAGCCGGTCGGCCTCGGTCCAGGCGAGGATGCCGTTGCGGAAGTACACCTCCCAGCAGCTGACCATCGGCTGGGCGCCCGGCGGCGAGAGGATCACGACCGACCGGACGACGTCGACCAGTTCGGGGTACCGCTCGAACTCGATGAGCCGGTCGAACACCGTCCCGGCGTCCGCGGCCGGGAGGAACGCCCGGATCTCGACGTCACGCATGGCCGCTCACCTCCGCCTGCCGGCCGGCCGGGTACCGGCGGTCGAGCGCCCGTAGCGCCGCGTCGACCGCGGACACCAGGTGATCGACCTCGTCGGGTGTGATCACGGCTGGTGGCGTGAGCCGCAGCACGGTGTCGGCGTTCAACGAGTGGTTGACGATCACGCGTTGGTTGACCAGTTCGATGATCATCTCACCGACGAGGCCCGGGCCGGTGAACTCCATCCCGAGCAGCAGCCCGAGCCCGCGCACCTCGCGAACCAGGTGCGGGTACGGCGCCACCACCGCGCGCAGCCGATCGAGCAGGTCCGCACCGATGGTGGCGGCCCTGGCCACGAGCCCCTCGTCGATCACCGCGGCGATCGCCGCCCGGGTGGCCGCCATCGCGATCGGCGCGCCGGAGAACGTCGACGTGTGCAGGAACGGGTCCTTGTCGAAGGCCTGGAACGCCGCGGCGGTGGCCACGGCGGCGGAGACCGGCACGATGCCGCCGGAGAGGCCCTTGCCGACGAGCATGACGTCCGGCGTGACGCCCTCGCGGTCGGCGCCCCACCACTGCCCGAGCCGGCCGACGCCGGTGAGGACCTCGTCGAGGACGAGGAACGCGCCGTGCTCCCGGCACAGCTGGGCGACGTCGGAGAGGTACCCGACCGGTGGGATGACCACCCCGGCCTCGCCCTGCACCGGCTCGACGACGACGCAGGCCTCCGGTCCGCCCGCCAGCGTCGCCGCCAGGGCCTCGGCGTCGCCGTACGGCACCTGCACGACGTCGGGCAACAGCGGACGGAACGGGCGCTGATAGAGGTCGCGGGCGGTGATGGACAGGGCGCCCATCGTCTTGCCGTGATATCCGCCGATCATGGAGACGAGCCGGGTCTTGCCGCAGGTGCGCGCCATCTTGATCGCGGCCTCGGTCGCCTCGGCCCCGGATCCGGCGAAGTGGACCCGCTCCAGTCCGGGCGGCGCGACCGCGAGCAGCGCCTCGGCGGCGTACGCCACCTCGGGCTCCAGCAGCAGCCGGGTCGCGACCGGGTGGGTGCGCACCTGCCGGACCACCGCCGACACGACGGCCGGATGCCGGGCGCCGTGAATGAAGACGCCGTAGCCGCCGGCGTTCAGGAATCGCCCGCCGTCCTCGGTGGACACCCAGGCGCCCTGCGAGGCGACCTCGACGTGGCCGCCGAACAGGTCACCCAGCTTGGCCCGTCCGCGCGACAGGTGCCGGCGGTAGCGGTCGCGGACGGTGCCGCCCGTGGTCGGGGCGGGCAGCACGCCGGGAGGCGTTTCCTCGCTGGTGGTGGTCACGGGCATGGTTCCTCCGGTCTCAACTGAGGACGAGCGGCCGGCCGCCGAACCAGTCGGCCATTTCGGCGGCCACGCTGGCGCGCGACGGCGGGTGGAAGGCGATGGCGTGCGAGGCGGCGGCGAGGTAGGCCACCTCGGGCGAGGTGACGAAGGCCATGCCGCCGAGCAGCTCGACCGCGCCGCGTACCGCGCCGGCGATGGCGTCGGCGGCCGCGAACCGCACCACCAGCGCCCGGCCCAGGGCGTCGTTGCCGCCGTCCCCGTCATCGAGGTTGCGGGCGGTGCCGTCGAGCATCAGCGCGGCGCCCTCGATCGCGGTCGCGAGCGCCGCGCGCTCCGTCGCGGGGCCGCGCCCGCTCTTGAGGACCCGCTCCACGAGGGCGGCGGCCACCCCGAGATAGCAGGCCGTGACGAGCAGCTCGAACCAGATGAACCCGATCGTCTGCAGGTCGTCGAGCTGACCGTCGAGCCCGATCTCCGGGTAGACGAGCAGGTCCGGATGGACCTCGACGTCGTCGAGGATCACCGCGTCGGACTCGGCGCCGGCCAGGACCCACGAGGACCAGAACGGCTCGACCCGGATCCCGGGGGACTCCGCGGGGATGAGCGCCACGCCCAGCCGGGTGGAACCGTCGTCCGTCGGCACGGCGACGCTCGCCGTGAGCAGGTCCATCGAGCGGGACAGGCTGCACGGTCGCTTCGCCCCGCTGACCCGCCAGCTCTCGCCGTCCCGGCGCGCCGTCATCGTGGGGGTGAGGATGCCGCGACCGGGGCTGCCTTCGGCGAAGCCCGACGCGACCAGCCGGCCGTCGACGGCGGCCGCCTCCAGCAGCATCCACTCGAACCCGGTGCTGGACCGGGCCAGTGCGACGAGGCTCGCCACGGAAAACTGGTGCATGGTGGTGCCCACGGCCACCGATGGCGAACAGGCGGCCAGCGCCCGGGTGATCCGGACGGCTTGTACGGCGGTCGCGCCGAGCCCCTGGTGCGACTTCGGCACCAGCAGTCCGGCGCCGCCCGCCCCGCGGAACAGCCCGATCCCGGGGCCGCCGGACCGTTCCAGCTCCATCAGCGGGACCTCACCGAGTCGTTTGAGCAGGCCCGGAAGAAGGGCTTCGCAGGTTTCCCGCTCCAGGTCGAGGAAGCTCATGCGGGCAACTCCGTTCGCGTACTCATGCCGGTGTCTCGCTCCGCCCGGTGCGCAGGGCCGACGCGAACGCCGCCTGCCGGGGCTGGATGTTCCGGCCGATGCTGATGCCCTGCAGGTGCGACGTGCGCAACATGGGGTAGTTGCTCTCGCCGAACGGGCCACCGGTCAGCCCGTCGCCACCATGGGTGGACAGGTACGGCACGAAGCCGATGTGCGAATCGTTGATCTTCAGTAGCCCGCCGTTGTGCACCCGGGCGACGAACTGCGCGATCGTGTCCTCGCCCGCGGCCCAGACCGAGTTGCGCAGGCTGTAGTCGTTGTCGTTGACGAACGTGATCACGTCGTCGAGCAGGCGGTCCTCGCGGTCCGGCGCGGCGACCACCACTGGCAGCAGCGGGAAGAACGTCTCCCGGGCCACCGCCCACACCTCCCGCGCGCCGGCGAGCCCGTCCACCCGCAGCACCGTCGGCTCGAGGAACAGGCCGGTCTCCGAGACGCGGCCATCGATCTCCATCCGGTGGCCACCGGTCAGCACCTGGGCACCGGCCTGCCTCGCCTGGGCGAGATACTGGAAGAACAGGTCGGTCTTCAGGACCGGGGACAGGACGACGTCGGGGTCCTCGGGGTATCCGGGCCGGATCTTGCCGACCAGGCTGATCAGCCGGTCCAGCAACCGGTCGGCGATGTCCGGATGAGCCACCACGTAGTTGGGGACCATGCAGATCTGACCCGAGCCGAAAAAGCTCTCGGTGAGCGCCTCGGCGGCGCGATCGAGGTCGGCGTCACGCCACACCACGCAGCCGTCGTTGCCGGCCAGTTCGAGGACGGGCTTCTTGCCGCGCCGGACCGCCTCCTCGCCGAGTGGAATGCCGAGCTCACTGCTGCCGAAGTAGAAGATGTCGTCAACCAGCGGGCTGTCCAGCCACTCGGCCAGGATCCTCTTCGGCGGCCCGCAGACGACGTTGAGGGTGCCGGGCGGCGCGCCCAGTTCGTCGAGGATCGGCGCCACGATCTCCCGGAGGACGAACATGACACCGTACGGAGTGCTGCGCGGGGCCTTGACCACCAGGGCGTTCCCGGCCGCGATGGCCGGGGCACCGAGCAGCGAGTTGACCGCCGCCGCGTTCTGCGGTGGGCTCAGCGCCACCACCCCGTCCGGCTTGCGCACCACGAGCAGTCGCCGGTTCTCGTCGTGGTACTCGCGGTGCATCTGCTCCAGGCACAGATTGACCGTCTCCGGGCTGGTGCCCTGCAGGCAGCCGGCGAGTTCCCACTCGGCGAGCGAGCGGGGATGCCCTTCGTCGACGAGGACGGAGACGACCTCGTCGTGGCGCCGCTTCAGCTCCTCGTGCAGCCGGTGGACGACCTGGATCCGGACGTCGAGGGGGAAGGCTCCCCACACCGGGGCCGCCTTCGCCGCCGCCGCCAGCGCGCGCCGGGCGACCTGCTCGTCGGCGAGCGCGCAGCGGGCGACGACGGTCGGGTGGTCCGCGCCGTCGTCGCGCCGGCCCCGCTCCAGGTCCCGCTTGAGGGTGAGCTGGGGCAGGACGTCGTCCAACAACGCGGACGCCCGTAGGCAGTAGATCCACTTCTCTGCCGGTACGTCGTCACCGGCGATGTAAGAGCCATACGAACGCAAGCGTCAGCCCTCCTTGACAGGCTGAGCCCCCCGTGGGCTAATTCAGCAAGTGAGGAATGGACGGACCATAGACCGGCGGCGAGAGACGTGTCAATGAATGCGGCCCGCAGGGGCAACATCCCGACAGGAACCGGCCCGGCTCCGGGTGCTGCCGTGCCGGGGGAACGACGAACATGAGCACGGGTGCGGAGTCCGCGGGCCGGGTCCGCCGGTGGCTGCGCCTCGGGCTGGCGTCCCTCGCCGCCGAGATGCTCCTGCTCGGCCTGCCCGCCTCGGCGGCGTCGGCGTGGTTCTTCGACTGGTTCCCGTTCGGCCGCGGATGGATCGCGGCCACCGGCCCGTATCACGAGCACGTCATCGCGGACCTCGGGTACGCGTACGTCGGCCTCGGCGCCGTGCTCGTCTGGGCGGCCGTACGTCCCGGCCGCGAGCTGGGTCGGGCGGCCGCCGCCGGCGCGGCCGTCGCCAACGTCCCCCACCTGATCTTCCACCTGCGCCACGCGGGCGACCTGCCCACCGGCGAGGCAGCAGCCGAGAACGCCCTGTTGGCGCTGGCGGTCGTTGTCAGCGTGGGAGTCCTGCTGTCCGCCGGAAAGCTCTCACCAACCGGGGAATAGCATCGCGCCGCCGCACCGTACCTCCGGTCCGGATGCCCACGGGTCCATGCGCCGACTTCATGATCGATGAGGCCGGGGCGAGGCGAGGCCGGCGCGAGGCGCGGGCGGGAAGGCGGCGCGGTAGGCGCGGGGCGGGACGCCGACGAGCTGGCGGAAGGACTCGCGGAAGGCCGTCGGGGAGGTGAAGCCGACGAGCGAGCCGACCCGTTCCACCGGCTCGTCGGTGCGTTCCAGCAGCTGCTGGGCGCGACGGATCCGCTGCCGGTTGAGCCACTGCACCGGCGTGCTGCCGGTCTGTTCCCGGAAGTGCCGGCTGAGCGAGCGGGTACTCATCGCGGCCTGCCCGGCGATGTCGGCCAGGGTGAGCGGGCGGTGCAGGTTGTCGGCCAGCCACCCCAGCAGCGGTTGCAGGCTGTGCCCGCCCGGCACGGGCGGCTCGTACGCGATGAACTGCGCCTGACCACCGGCGCGCTCCAGCGGCATGACGCAGCTCCGCGCGGTGTCCGCGGCGACCGCGGCCCCGTGGTCGCCGCGCACCACGTGCAGGCACAGATCGAGTCCGGCTGCCGCGCCGGCCGAGGTGAGCACCGGTCCGTCCGCGACGAACAGCACGTCGGGGTCGACGGTGACAGCGGGATGCCGGCGGGCCAGTTCCGCCGCGGCGGCCCAGTGGGTGGTGGCCCGCCGGCCGTCGAGCCGCCCCGCGGCGGCCAACACGAAGGCGCCCGTGCAGATCGACAGGAGCCGGGCCGAGGTGGCGGCGAGCGCGTCAAGGACCGCCGCGGGCAGCGCCACGTCGAGGTCGGCCACCCCCGGCACGACGACCGTGTCGGCCCCGGCCAGCGCGGACAGGTCGTACGGCGCCCTGATGTCGACCGCGCCGGCCCGCACCTCCTCCGTGTCGGCGCAGACGCGCACCCCGTAGGCCGGGCTGCCGTCCGCCCGGTGCGCCCGGCCGAACACCTCGACCGGCACGGACAGGTCGAACGGGACGACCCCGTCGTAGGCGAGGACCACCACCTGATGCATGCGTCCATCCTGGCGGGAATCCGTCGGTGGTTGGCAAGCCGGCCCCTGCCCGGCGCCCCGGCCGAGCCCCAGAATCGGGCACCATGACGATCCTCGCGCCAGTGCTCATCGGCTTTCTGTACGTGTGCCTCAACGCGTTCATCCGCGAACCGCACCGCCGCACCGTCAACGCGATCATGGTGGGCGGGGCCGGGGCGGCGTACCTCAGCGGCGGCGGTCTCGGGGCCTGGGAGTTCCCCTTCGTCGCGCTGATGACGTACGTGGCCTGGCGGGGCCTGACGTCGTGGACGTGGATCGGCATCGGCTGGCTGCTGCACACCGCCTGGGACGTCGTGCACCACCTGAAGGGGGCTCCGATCATCCCGTTCGTGCCCGGCTCCTCGCACGGCTGCGCCATCTGCGACCCGGTCATCGCCCTCTGGGCGTTCACCGGCGGCTGGTCGGTGGCGGATCAGGTGCGACGGTTGCTTCCGTCGGGGCCGCGCGTCCGGGGCGCTACCCGAACCAGGTGATGGCCTGGCCGTGTCCGCGGGTCCAGGCGAGTGGCGCACCGTCCAGCGCGAGCACGTTGTGCAGCGCCCCGTCCGGCTGCTGCGGCAGTGCGGCGTGCGGCAGCACGTCCGGGTCCTCGTTCGCGACCCAGTGCCCGGGCATCGTGCGGACCAGGTCGACGAACGCGTCCCGTCGGGGTGCGGGGACCTGGTACAGCACGGACGTGTGGAACACCACCAGGGTCGCGCCGGGCGGTGCCAGCGCGGCCAGCGCCGGCAGGTCGTCCACCAGATCGCCCCGGACGAGCAGCGGAGGATCGGCGGCGGCGACGCTCGCCGCCGCTCGCAGCCGTTCGCGGCGGTGCGTGTGCTCCGGCCAGATGAGAGCGTCCAGCCACGCGACGTCGGCCGGGTCGGTCACGTCGAGCGGGTTCAGGTCCAGCCCGGCCCGCCACACCACCTCCGGCCGGCGATCCGGGGGTGCGGTGCCGACGACCGTGCAGTCGAGGGCCGGCTCGCCCGCACCGAGCAGGTGGTCGCCGTAGCGGTACGCGTACCGGTCGGGATAGAGGCAGAGACCGGCGGACGCGCCGACCTCCAGCAGCGCGAGCGGCTGCGGCAACGCGGCGAGCACCGGCAGCAGTACGGCACACCGGCCCGGCTCGTTCGTCTGCGTCGCCCGGGTACGCAGCTCCGCCGCGATCGCCAGCCAGTTCGCCAGGGCGTAGGCGTGGAAAGCCGCGGGATCCTCGACCGGGCCACCGAGGAGGCGGACCACCGCGAACAGCAGGTTCGGCTGCCGCTTGGCGGGTGGAAGCTCGTCCAGCAGGGCGAGCAGTTCGTCGTCGCGGGACACCGCCAGGGCCAGCCGCTCGTACGCCGGTGACACACCGTGCGCTTCCCGGTCGGCGAACCTCACATAGCTCGCCGCGGTCGTCATGGCTCAAGCATCGCAGCCGGTGCCGGGCGGCGCTGCCCCGGCTGACGAGCGGCCTACCCTCGGCGGCTTCCCAGCAGTTCACCGAGGCGGAGCAGATCGTCGGCAGTGGCGACGGAGTCGGCTGCGGAGACGAAGGTCAGCAACCGCAACGGACGATCGGCCAACGCGGCGGCAGCCGCCTTGTGGTGACCGTCCAGCAGGAAGTGGAAGAGGCCCCAGTGTTCCACCGGGCGGAACCAGGGCCCCGCGATGTCGAGCAGTCCGAACGCGACGGCGGTCGGCGCCCCGGCCAGGTTGGCGTAGCCCGCGGTCGTCGCCGCGTCGAGACCGTCCGGGGCGGTCATCGGTACGAGGAACTCGAACAGCTGGTGCTGGTCGGCCAGCGAACGTGAGCCGAGCCGATAGTGCCGGACGTTGGTGGGTTCGACCGAGCCCTCGTGCTCCTCGTTCCGCCAGGCGGCCGGCCCGGCCGTCGCGAAGTAGTCGTCGGCCGAGCCGGGCACGACCAGGTGCGGCCGGACGTCGAGCAGCAGGACCAGATACTCGCTCCGGGGCAGGACGCGCCCGAACGCCTCGACCACCCTGCCGTCCAGCCCGTCGAGCCCGGCGTTGAGCCGGTCCCGCACCTCACTCGCGGACGCCCGGCCGTCGGGCGCGCCGGGCTGGCGCCGGAGCACCAGGCCGCAGGTGCCGCAGGAGTAGCCGACCTGGTACGCGGGCACGCCGTCGATGGTGAGGTAACGGCTGGGCCGCCACTGTCCTTCGACCCGGATCCGCGAGTCCGGCACACCGAGCGTCATCAGGTCCTGAGCCACCACCCTGGTCATCGGGCCACCCGTTGTGCCCGGGCGACGGTCCGGCGGGCGTCGCGCCACGCGATCAGAGCGGTGCGTAGCCGGGGCGAGGAGATCTTCTCCCCTCGACGCCGGGCGGCGAGCTGCTCGATCAGCCAGGCCGGGGCGTCGGCCTGCCGGACGGCGTCGGTCTTGGTGAGCAGCGCGCCGTTACGGAGTGCGTGGCGGCCCCGGGCCATCGAGGTGAGGCCGAGGTCGGCGATGACGGGATCCCACCACAGCCACGGACGCCGGGCCGCCCACGCCCAGTAGCCGGTGAGCTCGGCTCGGGCCGCGGCCCGTACGTCGTCGGGGGTCATCGGCGGAAAGACGTCGTGGGGCGCGGGGCCGAAGATCGCGTACCCGTGATGCACCAGCTCCGCCCGGGTGATCCCGGAGAGGATGCGCTGGACGAGCTGCCCGTGGGTCCAGGTGGGATGCCGCACTTCGACGTCGCGCACCGCGGCGGTGTCGACGTAGACGCAGCCGAGGCGCAGACCCGAGCCGGTGCCCTCGTCGAGACGACGGTGCAGGGTGACGAGCGTCGCCTGCCGGGCCGCGTCGACCGGACCATCGACCAGCGCGACCAGATCAAGATCGCTGACGCCGGGGAGGTAGTCGCCGGTGGCCAGCGAACCCGCGACCATGAGTCCCCCGGCCCAGCCGAGCGCCGCGAGTTCCCGACCGAACTCCTCGACGACCGGCAGCGACACCACCATGACTGCAGTCTATGGGGCTTCGCAGCGTCTCCTGGCCCGTGCTGGTAAGGGCCTCCCGTCATCGGCGATCCTCGCTTGGCTGGCGAGACGTCCGCCGCCGCGAGATCTCCTCCAGGTGCTGGCTCTGGTGCTGCCGGACCATCGCATCCCAGACTTCCTGGTCGAAGTCAGGGTCGGGAGGGATCCACTTGTGCGAGCCGTCGCTGTAGTGGAAACGCTCGTCGCCGCGCCGGATGACGCTCACCGGATCCACCCCAGAAACCGCCGGTGCAGCAGACCGGCCGGCACCCAGGTCAGATCCTCGGCGGCCCACACCAGATAGGACCCCATGTAGAGAGCCAGCGACATCGGCGCGCCGTCGAACTCGGCCCGTAGCTCCCTACGCCGCGTCTCACAGGGCCACGGCGAGCCGCAGCCGCCGCAGCTCCAGATCGGCAGGACCGGGCCGTGCGTCGTCATGGCAGACCGTCCAGGAAGCGCCGGGTCGCGGCGCGCGCATCCCACCGCAGGGCCCATTCCGCCTGATAACAGGGGTACGGAGCCAGCCGCGCCCACCACCAGCGGCAGCCGGCGCACAGGCCGTCGATGCCGGGAAGGTGCACCGACAGGATCTGGCTGACCTGCGGCTCGGTCATGGCTGCTCCTCCCCTGGCCAGTGGCCTCGACGGATCGGGATGCGGTGCTGAGCGCGGCACGGCAACTCCGAGCCGCACCGGCAGATCCGGCGCCACCGCCACCACGACCACACCGGCCGGTGCCGGCGAGCCAGCGTCAGCGCGACCGCCAGCAGGTAGTCGTCGTACGACACGCGGCGCCGCATGCCGCCTCCCGATTTGGATTCCTATTTTGGAAGCCCATCCAGGGTAGAAGTTGGACTTCTATTTTGGGAATTTGCTGCGGCGTGTCGCGGCAACCCGAAGCGGGAGGGCGATAATCAGCCGATGGCCAATCCGACGATCCAGCGGCGGCGGCTCGGACTCGCGCTCAAGCGGGCCCGCGAGGGCGCCGGCAAGACGCAGGACGAGGCTGCCGCCGTCATCGATGCCGCAGCGAGCAAGATCAGCCGACTTGAACTCGGGCAGTCGGGGATCAAGCTGACCGACCTGAACCTGCTACTCGACCTGTACGGGGTCAGGAGCGAAGAGGCCGAACCGCTGCGCGAACTCGCCCGGGCCGGACGCCAACGCGGCCGCTGGAGCACGTACCGAAATGCGGTGCCGGACTGGTTCCGCCAGTACCTGGACCTGGAAGGCGACGCGTCCGAGATCCGCTGGTACCAGCCGGAGGTCATCCCCGGCATCCTCCAGATCGAGCCGTACATCCGCGCCATGAACGCCACAGCCCATCCGCGGCTGTCCCCGGAGGATGTGGATCGGCAGGTCGCCGTGCGCCTGGAGCGACAGGCGATTCTGCGACAGCACGGCGGGCCGGATGTCAGCTTGATCCTCAGCGAATCGGCGCTGCGCCGAAGCATCGGAGACGTAGCGACGATGCGCAGCCAACTACTTCACCTCGCCGAAGTCGGCAAGCAGGCGAACGTCTCGCTTCAGGTCTTCCCGTTCGACGCCCAGACCTACGAGACGGCATCCTTCAACTTCATCATCCTGCGGTTCGGGGACGACGCGGCGTCGGATGTCATCTACGTCGAGACGTTCACCGACGCCGATTACCTTGACCGGCCGGACGCGGTGCGGGCCTACACTCGGCTGTGGGACCGACTCCGAGCGGCCGCTCTGGGGCCGGTAGAGTCGCGCAAGCTCATCCTGCGGATGGCGGACGACATGAAGCGGTGACAGGCCAGGGGGTGGTCATGGAGACCTCGGATCGCCTGGTCTGGCGCAAATCCAGCCGCAGCGACAACAACGGCGGCGCGTGCGTCGAGGTGGCCATCGCCGGCAGCGCCATCCTGGTCCGCGACAGCAAGGATCGGTCTGGTCCGACGCTTCGCTTCGAGGGCCGGGCCTGGGTCGCCTTCCTCTCCGGTCTGAGCATTGGTCAGCGAGTCTCAGACCCAGACGTTGCTACCTCCTGAAGAAGCCGATGCTGACGTTGATGTGAAGCCAGCCCTCTCAGCCCCCGGCACTACCAACCTAATGTCGCAGAAGATTCATCGACGTCGCCGGCAGTAGCCGAGTCGCCTGCGACATCAAGTTGGTAGCGTGCGAACCATCGCCGGTCAGACCCAGGGCCCCAGAGGCGGTGCGGCATGATTGAACGACGCTCGACCGACGCCCGGAGGTCATAGGGGCGACGGATCGCTCCTCAGTCGGCTGTACAGGTACCCGTCGCACCATCGGCCGTCCCGGAATTCACAGGCTCGCACCACGCCCTCCAGCTGGAATCCGGCCTTCACAAGGGACCTTTGCTCAGCGATGTTCTCGGGATGAGTGCCCGCCTGGATGCGCTGCAACGGCGTGTGTGTGAACAGGTAGTCGCACAGCATCGCCTGCGCCCGCCAACCGATCCCGTGCCCGCGCCACTCCGGCAGCAGCACGATCCCGATCTCCCAGTGCTTCGTGGGGCCGCCGAAGTCCCGAAGCGCCCAGCTCACGAACCCGGCCGCGACCTGTTCCCCTACCTCGACCATCAACCGGCCGCTCTCAGCCCCGAGATAGCTGTCGGTGGCATAGCGTCGCGCCGGCTCCTGCGGGTCCTTGAATCCAGTCCAGTCCAAGCCGACCAGGCCTGGCTCCGTCGCGAATCGGCGGAACATGGTCAGGTCCTCCTCGACGACCGGACGTAGCCGGATCGAGTGTTCGCTCATGTCGTTGTCCCGTTCGCCAGTGAGCGGGAGAACTCGTCGGTGCCCATCGCGTGCAACCCTACGGGTCCGGTCACGATGAGTCATTGGCGCCAATCTGCGGGGTGTCCGGCCCGCAAGCCTGATCCCACCAGGGAAACGCCGCGAGCGCGGCAGGAAGCCCTGCCGCGCTCGCGAGACGTCGTACGTCAGCTGCAGCCGCTGGTGGAGCCGCAGCCCTCGCAGACGTAGCAGCTGCCGGCCGGCCGCATCTTCGTACCGCAGGTGAAGCAGAGCGGCGCGTCGGCGGCCTTGCCGATCACGGCCTCCAGCAGCTCGGTGCTGGAGCCCACCGACGGCGCCGGCTTGACGGCGGCGACGTCCGCGACCTCCTGCTTCGGCTGGAGGACCGCCTTCGGCTCGGGCGTCGCGACCGGGGCGGAGGCGGCCATCGCGGTGAGGTCCGCACCGTTCGCCTCCGCCTCCGCCTCGGCCTGGAGCTGGGCGGCCCGCTCCTTGGCGGTGAAGATGCCCAGCTCCGCGCGGCGCTCGTACGGCAGGAAGTCCAGGGCCAGACGACGGAAGATGTAGTCCATCACCGAGGCCGCCATCCGCACGTCCGGGTCGTCGGTCATGCCGGCCGGCTCGAAGCGCATGTTGGTGAACTTGCTGACGTACGTCTCCAGCGGGACGCCGTACTGGAGACCGATGGAGATGGCCACCGAGAAGGCGTCCATCACGCCGGCCAGGGTCGAGCCCTGCTTCGACATCTTGAGGAAGACCTCGCCGAGGCCGTCGTCCGGGTACGAGGAGGCGGTGAGGTAACCCTCGGCGCCGCCGACCGAGAAGGAGATGGTCTGCGACGGGCGCTTCTTCGGCAGCCGCTTGCGCACCGGCCGGTACTCGACGACCTTCTCGACCACCTTCTCCGGCTCGGCCGCCGGCTCCACCGCCTTGTTCGGCTTGGCGACGGACAGCGGCTGGCCGACCTTGCAGTTGTCCCGGTAGATGGCAAGCGCCTTGAGGCCGAGCTTCCAGCCCTCGAAGTAGATCTTCTCGACGTCCTCGACGGTCGCCTGCTCCGGCATGTTGACCGTCTTGGAGATGGCGCCGGAGATGAACGGCTGGACGGCCGCCATCATCCGCACGTGGCCCATCGGCGCGATGGACCGCTCGCCCATGGCGCAGTCGAAGACCGGATAGTGCTCCGGCTTGAGTCCGGGAGCGTCGACGACGTGGCCGTGGTCGGCGATGTGCTCGACGATCGCCTCGACCTGCTCCTCGGGGTAGCCGAGACTGCGCAGGGCACGCGGCACGGTCTGGTTGACGATCTGCATCGAGCCGCCGCCGACCAGCTTCTTGAACTTGACCAGGGCCAGGTCCGGCTCGACACCGGTGGTGTCGCAGTCCATCATCAGGCCGATGGTGCCGGTCGGGGCGAGCACGCTGGCCTGCGAGTTCCGCCAGCCGAACTTGTCACCGACCTTGTTGCCCAGGGTCCACTGCTTGGTGGCCTCCCGCTGGATGGCGGTGGCCACGGTGCCGGTCGGCTTGATCTCGTCGTTGGCGGCGGCGTGCTTGCGCATGACCCGCTTGTGCGCCTCGGCGTTCCGGGCGTAGCCGTCGTACGGGCCGACGATGCCGGCCAGCTCGGCGGAGCGGCGGTACGCCGTGCCGGTCATCAGCGAGGTGATCGCCGCGGCGACGTCCCGGCCCTGCTCCGAGTCGTACGGCAGGCCGGAGGCCATCAGCAGCGCGCCCAGGTTGGCGTACCCGATGCCGAGCTGGCGGTAGGCGCGGGTGGTCTCGCCGATCTTCTCGGTCGGGAAGTCGGCGAAGCAGATCGAGATGTCCATCGCGGTGATGACCAGCTCGACCGACTTGACGAACTTCGCCACCTCGAAGCCACCGTCGGCGCGCAGGAACTTCATCAGGTTCAGCGAGGCCAGGTTGCACGAGGAGTTGTCCAGGTGCAGGTACTCCGAGCACGGGTTCGACGCGGTGATCCGCCCGGTCTCCGGGCAGGTGTGCCAGTCGTTGATGGTGTCGTCGTACTGCAGGCCGGGGTCGGCGCACTCCCAGGCGGCCTGGGAGATGGTCCGGAACAGCTTCTTGGCGTCGATCGTCTCGATGGTCTGCCCGTCGAGCCGGCCGCGCAGGTCGAAGCCGCCGTTGTTCTCCACCGCGGTCATGAACTCGTCGGAGACCCGGACCGAGTTGTTGGCGTTCTGGTACTGCACGCTGACGATGTCCGCGCCGCCCAGGTCCATGTCGAAGCCGGCGTCCCGCAGCGCGCGGATCTTGTCCTCCTCGCGCGCCTTGGTGACCACGAACTCCTCGATGTCCGGGTGGTCCACGTCGAGGATGACCATCTTGGCCGCGCGCCGGGTGGCGCCGCCGGACTTTATGGTCCCCGCGGACGCGTCCGCGCCGCGCATGAAGCTGACCGGGCCGGAGGCGGTGCCGCCGGAGGAGAGCAGCTCCTTGGAGGAGCGGATCCGGGACAGGTTGACCCCGGAGCCGGAGCCACCCTTGAAGATCAGCCCCTCCTCCTTGTACCAGTCGAGGATGGAGTCCATCGAGTCGTCGACGGCCAGGATGAAGCACGCCGATACTTGCTGCGGCGACGGCGTGCCCACGTTGAACCAGACCGGCGAGTTGAAGCTGAACACCTGGTGCAGCAGCATCCAGGTCAGCTCGTGCGCGAAGACCTCGGCGTCGGCCGGGGTGGCGAAGTAGCCGTACTCCTCACCGGCGGTGCGGTAGGTGCCGACCACCCGGTCGATGAGCTGCTTGAGCGACCACTCCCGCTCCGGGGTCCCCACCGCGCCCCGGAAGTACTTGGTGGTCACGATGTTGGCCGCGTTGACGGACCAGGACTCGGGGAACTCCACCCCGCGCTGCTCGAAGTTGATCGAGCCGTCCCGCCAGTTCGTCATCACGACGTCGCGGCGCTCCCAGGTGACCTCGTCGTAGGGATGCACCCCCTCGGTCGTCCAGACGCGCTCGATCTTCAGCCCTGTCCCGGCCTTGTTCCGTGACTTGCTGGTCGTCACGCCGTCGCCCCCCTCGTCTGCGCGGTCACCCACCGCGCGTCCCAACTTGTCAGAAATGTGTCGAAAACTCAGACTGTGTGGCCCGCGGCCTCGACCGGCTCGTCGCCGGCCCCCTCCCGGGCCCGCGCGGCCGCCCGCAGCGTCTCGATCTCGCGCTCGAAGTCGGCGAGCGAGTCGAAGGACCGGTAGACGCTGGCGAAGCGCAGATAGGCCACCTCGTCCAGGTCGCGCAGCGGCCCCAGGATGGCCAGCCCGACCTCGTGGCTGGGGATCTCGGCGGCCCCCTTGGCCCGCACGGTCTCCTCGACCTTCTGCGCCAGCAGCGCGATGGAGTCGTCGTCGACCGGCCGGCCCTGGCACGCCTTGCGCACCCCGCCAATGATCTTGGTGCGGCTGAACGGCTCGGTCACCCCGCTGCGCTTGACCACCGCGAGCACCGCCTCCTCAACGGTGGTGAACCGCTTGCCGCACTCCGGGCAGGACCGTCGCCGCCGAATGAGCTGGCCGTCGTCGGCCTCCCGCGAGTCAACGACCCGGGAGTCGGCATGCCGGCAGTACGGACACCGCATCGCCTGACCTCCTTGACCAACCAGCGGGCACATCGACGGGCGGGCACACCGACCGACTCCCGGGCACGCGTCACCGCGGCGAGACATCGCTGCGATGGCCTCCGCCGGTGGACGATACGGGAGTGCGTTCGGTAGTCGAACCCAACCTGTAGGCGACTTACGCCCGTGTGACTACTACATCTAGGGGTCGACCGTATGCCGTCGCCCTAGCGAGGTCAAGTTGGCCGGCGTGTCCGGCGCGTCATGCTCATCACCCTCCCGAACCACCCGTTTCGGACCACCGAAGGCCCAACGGCCGGCGCCCCGGACGGTTACCGCACGACCCCGAGAGGCGGCCAACGATAGAACACCCGTTCGAGAGCGACGTAGTATTAGCAGAACAGGCGTTCGGAAATCCAGGATTTCGCCGCGACACGCCGACAAGAGGTCGTACAGATGTTTGAAAATGGCCGATCTCACCTATACGGTCAACAACGACCGGGCCCGGCGTGTCGCGTCGGGCCGGTCGGCAGCACCACCTGAGCACGCACCACGAGCCGACGAGGCACCCAGCGCCGACCAGGGAGGACGGACGTGACCGAGGACCGGGCCAGCCGGCAGAAGAACCCGCAGCCGATCGACGGGGCGGGTCCGCCGGCGACCCGCCGACCCCGCACCGCGCGCAGCCGGGCGGCCCAGCCCGCCGTGCGCCCGGTCACGCCGGTGGCGAGCAGCTTCCCCGACCCGGCGGCGGTCGACCTGACCGCCCGGCAGCGCCGGATCCTGGAGTTCATCCGCACCTGGGTGGAGCGCCACGGCTACCCGCCGAGCGTGCGGGAGATCGGCGAGGCGGTCGGCCTGGTCTCCCCGTCGAGCGTCGCCTACCAGCTCAAGGAGCTGGAGAAGAAGGGCCTCCTGCGTCGCGACCCCAACCGGCCGCGCGCCGTGGACGTCCGCGCACCCGGCGACGTCGACGACGAGGCCGCCCGCGCGCAGCGGCCCACCCCGGCGTACGTGCCGATGCTGGGCCGGATCGCCGCCGGTGGCCCGATCCTCGCCGAGCAGGCGGTGGAGGACATCTTCCCTCTCCCCCGCGAGCTGGTGGGTGAGGGCGAGGTCTTCATGCTGCAGGTCAAGGGCGACTCGATGCTCGACGCGGCCATCTGCGACGGCGACTGGGTGGTGGTCCGGCAGCAGCCGACCGCCGAGGTCGGCGACATCGTGGCCGCCATGCTCGACGGCGAGGCGACCGTGAAGACCTACCGCCGCCGCGACGGGCACGTCTGGCTGATGCCGCAGAACCCGGCCTTCGATCCGATCCCGGGCGACGACGCCACCATCATGGGTCGGGTGGTCGCCGTGCTGCGCCGGATCTGACCCACCCGATCCGGCTCAGTAGCGGTCGCCCCGGTACTCCCGGGCGCCGGGGACCGGTCCGTACTGGTCCCGCTCGCCGTAGGGGTCGCTGGGGCGGCCCGCACGCGGATCCCGGGGCCCGGGTTCCCGGCGCGGCGCCTCGGGCCGCCCGCCCCCGTAGCCCCCACCGCCCTGCGGCCCGCCGCCGTAGACGCCGCCACCCTGCGGGGGGCGGCCACCGCCGTACCCACCGCCGCCCGGCCGGCCGCCGCCGTAGACGCCGCCACCGTTCTGCGAGCCGCTCCCCTGCTGGGGGCCGCCTCCGTGCTGGGGGCCACCCTCGCGCTGGGGACCACCCCCGTAGACGCCGCCACCGCGACCGCCGCCGCCCTGCGGACGGCCGCCGCCGTACACACCGCCGGGTGGGGGGCCGCCCGGGGCGCCGTTCGCCGGGCCGCCGTAGACGCCGCCACCACCGTAGACCCCACCCCGCGGACCGCCCGGCCCCTCCGGCCGGCCGCCGGGCGGCGGACCGGCGGTGCGCGGCGTACCTCCGTTGCGGGACGCCTCGTCGCTGCCGTCCGGCTCCGCCGGCGCCGGCTTGCGCCGGGCGTGCAGGATACCGAAGATGCCGGCGCCGACCATCAGCGCGCCGATCACACCCACCGCCGCGATCAGGTACGTGATGTCGTTCAGAGTCAGCTCCTCGAGCCAGGACTTCTCCGCCGGCTTCGCCGCGTCCTTGCCCGCATTCGGCAGCGCCTCCGCACCTTTGGCGGACGGGGTGTAGCTGAGGATGTCGATCGGCTCGGAGTCGTCCAGCAGGCCGCCGTCGGAGACGGTGACGAACAACTTGCCGTCCGGCGTGTAGGAGATGGCCTCGCCGAACGGGTCGGCGAGCGGGGTGACCCGCGGCTTGCCCTTGGTCAGCGCGCCGACGACGTCGCCGCCGGTGACGTCGTACTCGAAGGCGTCCGCGTAGGTGCGCAGGACGACCTTGGTGCCGTCGGGCGAGCGGGCCGCCCCGGTGACCGCCACCCGGCCGCTGACCTTGAGCGGGTTGTCGGTCGCGGTCTTCGGCAGGGTGACCTCGCCGACCTTCTTCATCGGCACCGGGTCGGTGTCGCCGCTCTTGAGCTTCGCCTCGGGCTTGAAGATCTCGGCGGGCCCGGAGGGCACCTTGGTGATGATCAGCGGCAGGTTGTCGTCGCCGATCAGCAGCGCCTCGGCGTCGTGCGGTTCCTGCTCCGGGTACGACAGCCGGTGCAGCGTCGGCTTTTTCGAGCCGTCGAGCGGCATGCTCCAGACGGCGACCCGCTCCCGGCGGGTCTTGTTGGTGATGTTGTCGCCGGTGTCGGCGATCCAGAGGGTCTTGCCGTCCGGGCCGAGGGCCAGGTCCTCGGTGTCGTACGGCCCCTTGCCCGAGTAGCCCACCTCATCCAAGACTTTGCACTTGGTGTTGAGGAAGAAGACCTGCTTGTGGCTCTCCTGCTGGCTGCCGTCGTTGATCACCACGTAGCCCTTGCTGGTGGCGACGAGACCGGACAGCTCGCGCAGCCGCTTGTCCTCGACCGTGCACTTCTTCTTGGGAGCCGCGGCCAGCGCGGGGGCCGCGGCGGGGGCCGCCAGGGCGAGCCCTGCCGGTGCCACGACCGCGCCGACGAGGCCCAGCGCGAGCGTGACCGAGGAGACAGCATGCCGCATGGCGCCAAGTGTCGCACGGCCGGGGTTTCCGGCGGGTGACGCCGGACGGCTCACCGGCCGACGGCCACCCGCTCCTCGCTGACCAGCCGATCCCCGGCCCGGTAGGGCACCAGCTCGGCGGCGAGCGCCTCGCCCACCCGTACGTGCAGCAGGGTGCCCTCGGGCAGGTGGGAGGTGCTGAGCACCTCGCCCTGCCGGTGCACCCGGGCCACCAGGTCACCCCGGTCGTACGGGAGCACCGCGCGGACCTCGACCGCCGGGCGCGGCAGCCGCTGCTCGATCGCCTCGCGCAGCCCGTCGACCCCGCGCCCGCTGTGTGCGGAGACGAGGACCGCCTCCGGCCAGAGCCGCTTGAGCCGCAGCAGCGTCTCCTCGTCGGCCGCGTCGATCTTGTTGACCACCAGCAGCTCGGGCAGCCGGTCGGCGCCCACCTCGGCGAGCACCATGCGGACCGCGCGGACCTGCTCCTCCGGGTCCGGGTGGGTGCCGTCGACCACGTGCACCACCAGGTCGGCGTCGGCGACCTCCTCGAGCGTCGAGCGGAACGCCTCGACGATCTGGTGCGGCAGGTGCCGCACGAAACCGACCGTGTCGGAGAGGGTGTAGAGCCGGCCGTCGGAGGTGGTCGCCTTGCGGGTGGTCGGGTCCAGGGTGGCGAAGAGTGCGTTCTCCACCAGCACACCCGCCCCGGTGAGGCGGTTGAGCAGGCTGGACTTGCCGGCGTTGGTGTAGCCGGCGATGGCGACGGCGGGCACGGCGTTGCGCGTGCGGCGGGCCCGCTTGGTCTGGCGGACCGTCGTCATGCCCTTGATCTCGCGGCGCAGCTTGGCGATCCGGTGCCGGATCCGGCGCCGGTCGGTCTCCAGCTTGGTCTCACCGGGGCCGCGCAGGCCCACGCCGCCGCCGGCGCCACCGCCGCGACCGCTACCACCGGTCTGCCGGGAGAGCGTCTCACCCCAACCGCGCAGCCGCGGCAGCAGGTATTCGAGCTGGGCCAGCTCGACCTGCGCCTTACCCTCACGGCTCTTGGCGTGCTGGGCGAAGATGTCGAGGATCAGCGCGGTCCGGTCGACCACCTTGACCTTGGTGCGCTGCTCCAGGTTGCGCAGCTGCGACGGGGAGAGCTCACCGTCGCAGATGACCGTGTCGGCACCGGTGGAGAGCACCACCGCGCCCAGGTCGTCGACCTTGCCCCGACCGATGTAGGTGGCCGGGTCGGGCCGGTTACGGCGCTGGATCAGCCCTTCGAGCACCTGGGAGCCGGCCGTCTCGGCCAGCGCTGCCAGCTCGGTGAGGCTGTTCTCCGCGTCCTCCTGGGTCCCCTCGGTCCAGACGCCCACCAGGACGACCCGCTCCAGCCGCAGCTGGCGGTACTCGACCTCGGTGATGTCGGTGAGCTCGGTGGAGAGGCCGGGGACCCGCCGCAGCGCCTGCCGCTCCGACAGCTCGAACTCGCCGGTGGTGGCGTCGAGCTCGTCGTCCTCGTAGGGAAGGAAGGTCTCCTGCTCTCGCAAACCGTGTCTCCTGTCCGTTATGTCCATTGCCGGGGGGTTTCCGGCGCGTACGAGCAATCCTGACATGTGGCAACGCCCGATGCACGCGCTATATGCCCGTGGCGATACCCACCAGTAGCGGGGTCGGATGCCGGCGGACCTGGGCGGGCGAGTACAAATGCCTGGCGTACCGCAGTGATTACGGAGGAGTTTTCGTGGCCATCAGCCGACTGCCGAGTGCCGGATTCTCGATCACGATGCGGATCGCCGTACCCGCGGACGCCTCCTCCATCGGCCGGCTGACCACCGCGGTCGGCGAGGCCGGCGCCATCGTCACCGCGCTCGACGTGGTCGACTCCGACCCGGCCCACGTGATCGTCGACCTCACCTGCGACACCGCCGACGCCGGCCACGCCGACCAGGTGGTCAAGGCGCTGAGCACGCTGGACGGGGTGGACGTCCGCAAGGTCTCCGACCGGACGTTCCTGCTGCACCTCGGCGGCAAGATCGAGGTCAGCTCGAAGGTGGCGCTGCGCACCCGGGACGAGCTGTCCCGCGCGTACACCCCCGGGGTGGCCCGGGTCTGCCAGGCGATCGCGGACAACCCGGCCGACGCCCGCCGGCTCACCATCAAGCGCAACACCGTCGCCGTGGTCAGCGACGGTTCGGCCGTGCTCGGCCTGGGCAACCTCGGGCCGGCCGCGTCGCTGCCGGTGATGGAGGGCAAGGCGGCGCTGTTCAAGCGCTTCGGCGGGGTCGACGCCTGGCCGGTGGTGCTGGACACCCAGGACACCGACGAGATCGTGTCGATCGTCAAGGCGATCGCCCCCGCGTACGGCGGGATCAACCTGGAGGACATCGCCGCGCCGCGCTGCTTCGAGATCGAGGCCCGGCTGCGCGAGGCGCTGGACATCCCGGTCTTCCACGACGACCAGCACGGCACCGCGATCTGCGTGCTCGCCGCGCTGACCAACGCGCTGCGCGTCGTGGGCAAGCAGCTCGCGGACGTCCGGGTGGTCGTCTCCGGCGCCGGCGCGGCCGGCACCGCGATCATGAAGCTGCTGCTCCGCCAGGGCGTGGGCGACATCATCGCGTACGACCGGCAGGGTGCCCTGCACCGCGGCCTGACCGGCCTCAACCCGGCCTGGCAGTGGCTGGCGGAGCACACCAACAAGGAGAACTACTCCGGCGACCTGGCCGGGGCGATCCGGGGCGCGGACGTCTTCATCGGGGTGAGCGCGCCGAACCTGCTCACCGGCGACGACATCGCCACCATGGCCAAGGACTCGATCGTCTTCGCGCTGGCCAACCCGGACCCTGAGGTCGACCCGCGGGAGGCACGCAAGCACGCCGCGGTGGTCGCCACCGGCCGCTCCGACCAGCCGAACCAGATCAACAACGTGCTCGCCTTCCCCGGCGTCTTCCGGGGCATGCTCGACGCGCACGCCGAGGAGTTCACCGAGGAGATGGCGATCGCCGCGGCGCAGGCCATCGCGGACGTGGTCGGGGAAGACAAGATCAACCCGACGGTGATCGTGCCGAGCGTCTTCGACGCCCGGGTCGCCCCGGCCGTCGCCGCCGCCGTCCGGGCCGCCGCGCAGAACCCGGGCGCCACCCCGCCCCCGGCCGCCGACCCCGGCCCGGCCGACCTCCCCGAGATCGCCGCCAACGCCAGCGCCACCCCCTGACCGCCCCACGAAGCCCAAGCGGTCGGTGGTGGCGGCGGGGCGGCCGGCTCCGGCGTGTCGCGCCCTCCCCGTTCAGCGCCCGAGAGCGATATGCGGCTGAGTCATATTTATGACTCAGCGGCATATCGCTCAACAACATTGGGCCGCGGGAACAGCCGCTCATCAGCCCCATGAGGTCGTCGTCGCGCAGGCGCGCTCGCGATCCTGACCTGTCACCTCGACCGGCTGTTCAGCCGGCCAGCGACGACGGGGTGACCTCGCCGGTGGCGACCAGGACGGCCGGGCCGGAGAGCCAGCAGGAGTCGTCGGTCACGGTGACCGTGAGCCGGCCGCCGGGCACGTCGACCGTCATGACGCCGGTCTCCCGGCCGGCGTCCCGCAGCGCCACCGCCGCCACGGCGCAGGCCCCGGTGCCGCAGGACAGCGTCTCGGCGGAGCCGCGCTCGTAGACCCGCATCCGCACGTGCCCGTCGGTACCCTCGACCGGCTCGGCGGGAGCGGTGAACTCGACGTTCACCCCGGCGGGGAAGACCGCGGGGTCGACGTCGGGCGCCCGGGTGAGATCCAGGCCGCCCAGCTCCAGGCCGGCCGGCAGGGGGCAGACCAGGTGCGGGTTGCCGACATCCACCGCCGCGCCGGTCAGGGTGAGCCCGCCCAGGGTGGCGGTGGCCGTGTCGTACAGCCGGGGGCGGCGCATCTCGACGGCGACGGCGTCCCCCTCGACCCGGGCGCGGACCAGGCCGGCCCGGGTGGCCACCGGCAGGGCAGCGCCGGACGGCGTGGCCAGCCCGGTCTCCAGCAGGTAGCGGACGAAGACCCGGGCACCGTTGCCGCACATCTCGGCGAACGAGCCATCGGAGTTCCAGTAGTCCATGAACCACTCGGCCTCGCCGGCCAGCGCGGCACCCTCCGGGTGCTTGGCGGCGCGGACCACGCGCAGCACGCCGTCCCCGCCGAGGCCGCGGCGCCGGTCGCAGAGCGCGGCGACCAGCCCGGGCGTCAGGTCGAGCGCCCCGTCCGGGTCGGGCAGGATGACGAAGTCGTTGCCGGTGCCGTGGCCCTTGGTGAACTCCACGCCCCCATCATTCCCGATGCTCGGCGACCAACCGCAGCGCAGTGTCGAGGAACGACGGCGCGGCCGAGTCCAGCCAGTGGATCCGCGGGTCGCGCCGGAACCAGGACCGCTGCCGCCGGACGAACCGGCGGGTGGCCCGGACCGTCTCGGCGTGCGCCTCGGCCTCGGTCAGCTCGCCGGCCAGGAAGCGCAGCACCTGCTGGTAGCCGAGCGCCCGGCTGGCCGTACGCCCCTCGGGCAGGCCCCGCCCGACCAGCGTCCGCGTCTCGGCGACCAGGCCGTCGGCCCACATCCGATCCACCCGCCGCGCGATCCGCTCGTCCAGCAGCGCGGTGTCCAGATCCACCCCGACCTGCACGGACGGATAGAACGGCGTCGGCTCCGGCAGCGCGGCGGTGAACGGCGCGCCGGTGAGCTCGATCACCTCCAGCGCCCGGACGATCCGCCGCCCGTTCGTCGGCAGGATGCCGGCCGCCGCCACCGGGTCGGCCTCCCGCAGCCGGGCGTACAGCGGGGCCGGGCCGGTCGCGGCCAGCTCCGCCTCCAGTCGTTGGCGCACCGCCGGGTCGGTGCCGGGGAACTCGAACTGCTCCAGCACCGCCCGCACGTACAGGCCGGAGCCGCCGACCAGCAGCGGCACCTTCCCCCGGGCCAGGATGTCGTCGACCGCCGCGCGGGCGAGCTTCTGGTACTCGGCGACGCTGGCCGGCTCGGTGACCTCCCAGATGTCCAGCAGGTGATGCGGCACGCCCTCCCGCTCGGCCGGGGTCAGCTTGGCGGTGCCGATGTCCATCCCCCGGTAGAGCTGCATCGAGTCGGCGTTGACCACCTCGCCGTCGAGGGCGTGCGCGAGGGCGATGCTCAGCGCCGACTTGCCGGCCGCGGTCGGCCCGACCACGGCGATCACGGCCCCGGTCACGGCCGCTCCCAGGAGGCCACGAAGTAGGCGACGCCGTAGGGCGCCCGGTGGTAGCCGAGGTCGCCGCGCCAGTCGCCGCCCGCCGCGCGGGCCGCGCCGGCCAGCACCTGCCACGGTGCCCGCCCGGCGACCTTCAGCTCCGCCGACAGCACCGGGTCCAGGCCGAGCAGGGCCTCGGCGTCCGCCTCGGCCAGGGCCCGGGCCACCCCGTCGTCGTACGCCTGCGCGCGCGGGTCGTCGTAGCCGGGCGCCTTGACCCCCCGGCACGCCGACCCGTCCCCCAGCACCAGCAGCGCGGTACGCCGTTCCGACTCGACGGCCAGGGCCGCCCCGAGGTCGGCGCACTCCGCCGGCGGCGCGTCCTCGGCGACGGAGCGGGCCAGCCGGGGCAGCTCGGTGCCGGTCCGGCCGAGCAGCCACGCGCCGATGGTGAGGCTCAGCGGCAGGCTCTCCACCCCGGCGCAGTTGGTCTGCCACAGCCGGACGGACCGGTCGAGGCCGTACCCGCGCAGCGAGCCGTAGTCGGCCGCCCCGAACCGTTCGGTCTCCGGCCCGCCGCCCACCAGCAGGACCACGTCCGGCTCGGCGGCGAGGAGCCGGGCCAGGGCGGCGGCGCAGGCGGCGCGGAGGTCGTCCAGCTCACCGGCGGCGGCGCCGGCCAGCTCGGGGACGATCAGGGGTGGGTGGGGGCAGACGGCGGCGGCGACCAGAGGCACCCCTCCAACCTATCCGGCTGCCCTGGTGCGTCCCCGCGCCGATCCGGTCGTCCGGGCGCTTAGACACCGTATGGTCACGGTCGACGACAGGCGCTCGACACGGACCGGGTCGGACCTGTGACAATGCCGGAAGTAACTTTTGCTGCGCCGTGGCGGCGATCGCGGGGACGGTCCCTTCGACGCCGGGAGAACGAGGATGGGCACATGAGCGACTGGACTGCCTTCGGACGGGTGGACGAGGACGGCACCGTCTACGTCAAGACCGCCGAGGGCGAGCGGGTGGTCGGATCCTGGCAGGCGGGGGCCCCGGAGGAGGGGTTGGCGCACTTCGCCCGGCGCTTCGACGACCTGGTGACGGAGGTTGACCTGACCGAGGCCCGGCTCAACTCGGGCGCGGCGGACGCCGGGCACTCACTGACCACGATCCGACGGATCCGCGCCTCCCTGGCCGAGGCGCACGTGGTGGGCGACATCGACGCGTTGGCCGCACGGCTGGAC
Source organism: Micromonospora sp. NPDC007271 (assembly GCF_040634005.1). Taxonomy (NCBI): domain Bacteria; kingdom Bacillati; phylum Actinomycetota; class Actinomycetes; order Micromonosporales; family Micromonosporaceae; genus Micromonospora; species Micromonospora sp. NPDC007271. The sequence goes on along the minus strand of NZ_JBEYER010000017.1, from coordinate 3,004 downwards.
AAGCTCGCCGCGGTGGCCGAGGAGAAGGCCGGCGAGGCCAAGGCGGCCCGCGAGGCCGCCCGGGGCGAGGCCCTGGCCCGCAAGACGGCCCTCGTCGAGGAGGCGGAGAAGCTGGCCGCCGAGTCGACCGGGTGGAAGACCGCCGGGGACCGGCTCAAGGAGATCCTGGATGAGTGGAAGACCATCCGCGGGGTCGACAAGAAGACCGACGGTGAGCTGTGGAAGCGGTTCGCCGCGGCCCGGGACGGCTTCACCCGCCGCCGGGGTGCCCACTTCGCCTCCCTGGACCAGCAGCGCAAGCAGGCGCAGACGGTCAAGGAGGAGCTGGTCGCCGAGGCCGAGAAGCTGAAGGACTCCACCGACTGGGGGGTCACCGCCGGCCAGCTCAAGGACCTCATGACGCAGTGGAAGGCCGCGCCCCGGGCGTCCAAGGAGGCCGAGCAGAAGCTCTGGGAACGGTTCCGGGCGGCGCAGGACGCGTTCTTCACCCGGCGCAGCGAGGTCTTCTCGGCCCGGGACAACGAGCAGCGCGCCAACCTGGAGCGCAAGCAGGCCCTGCTCGCCGAGGCGGAGGCGCTCGACGTCGACGGCGACCCGAAGGGCGCCCAGGCGAAGCTGCGGGAGATCCAGGCGCAGTGGCACGAGGCCGGCCGGGTCCCCCGGGAGGCCGCCGCCGGGCTGGAGCGCCGGCTGCGTGCGGTGGACGAGAAGGTCCGCGAGGTCATGGACTCGGCGTGGCGGCGTACCGCCCCGCAGGACAACCCGCTGCTCGCCCAGATGCGGGCGCAGGTCGCCGAGGCCGAGGAGCGGCTGGCCCGGGCGCAGTCCGCCGGCGACGCCCGGCGGATCAAGGAGGCCGAGCAGGCGCTCGCCTCGAAGCGGCAGTTCCTCCAGCTGGCCGAGCAGGCCAGCTGAGCTGAGCCGATCCCGGGAGCCCCCGGTCCCACCACGGGACCGGGGGCTCCCGCACGTCCGCACCCCGCACCCCCGATGATCGACTCGGTGTGCGGCAACCCGTGGTCACGTCATCGGTTTTGACCACAACATGCGGCACATCGAGGCGATCAGGGGCTAGCCGGCGGCGCGAGCGGTTGACGCATTGAGGCGTGCTGATCAGAATGGGCGGCAGAGCCAGGTTCCGGCACCGGCACCAGGGCACCGACGGCTGATCCCGCCGTCGGAGGTCGCCGGATCTCCCCACGAGTGGCCGTCCACGTGACACGGCCCGTCGCGGTTGTCCGCGTACTCGATGACGAGCGGGCCGTCTCCCTTGGTCCTTCCGCCCGCGGCGCCCGAGCGGCGCGGGCATCCGAAGTGGAGCTCGCGATGCACCGACCCACCGCCCTCGGCGGCGCCCTCGCCGCGCTCGCCACCGCCGCGGCGAGCGTCCTCGTCGCCGCCGCCGTCAGCACCACCCCGGCCGCCGCCGTCGGCGGCACCGGCACCGGATACCTGCGCACCAGCGGCAACAAGATCGTCGACAGCACGGGGGCCACGGTCCGGCTCACCGGCATCAACTGGTTCGGCATGGAGACCGACAACAGGACCTTCCACGGCCTGTGGTCCAGCAACCCGTGGCGCAGTCAGCTCGACACCATGGCCCGGCTGGGCTACAACACGCTGCGCATCCCGTACTCGAACGACGCACTGAAGCCGGGCGCGACGGCGACGGGGATCAACGACTTCGTCAACCCGGACCTGGTCGGGCTCTCCCCGTTGCAGATCCTCGACAAGGTCATCGACTACGCGGGCAGCAAGGGCATGCGGGTCATCCTGGACCGGCACCGGCCCACCGCGGCCGGCCAGTCGCCGCTCTGGTACACGTCCACGGTCTCGGAGACGACCTGGATCAACGACTGGAAGATGCTGGCCCAGCGGTACGCCGGCAACACCACGGTGATCGGCGCGGACCTGCACAACGAGCCGCACGCCGAGGGCACCAACCCGGCCGCCACCGGCGCCTGCTGGGGCTGCGGCGACACCGCCCGCGACTGGCGGCTGGCCGCCGAGCGGGCGGGCAACGCGATCCTCGGGGTGCAGCCGAACTGGCTGATCTTCGTGGAGGGGGTGAGCTGCCCCAGCGGCGGCCTGTCCAACCTGTGGGACGGCGACCCCAGCAACGACGAGGACTGCGGCTGGTGGGGCGGCAACCTCTCCAAGGCCGGGCAGTTCCCGGTCCGGCTGAACGTGGCCAACCGGCTGGTCTACTCCCCGCACGAGTACGCCACCTCGGTCTACCGACAGGCGTGGTTCGACGATCCGACGTACCCGGCAAACATGCCGGGCATCTGGGACAAGTACTGGGGCTACCTCTACAAGCAGAACATCGCGCCGATCATGATGGGCGAGTTCGGCACCACGCTGCAGGACCCGAAGGACAAGATCTGGCTGCAGAACCTCATGGCGTACACCGGGACCGGGGTGACCGGAATGTCCTTCACCTACTGGTCGTGGAACCCGAACTCGGGTGACACCGGCGGTATCGCGAACGACGACTGGACCACCATCAACCAGGCCAAGCAGGACATCCTCCAGCCGTACCTGATCCCGCCCGTCGGCGGGGGCAACCCGTCACCGACGCCGACCGGCACCGCGTCGCCGACCACCCCGCCGCCGACCGGCGCCTGCACCGCGACCTACAAGCAGGTCAACGCGTGGCAGGGCGGCTTCCAGGGCGAGCTGACCGTGAAGAACGGCGGCACCGGCACGCTGAACCCGTGGTCGGTGACCTGGACCTGGCCGTCCGGGGTGACCCTGGCCAGTGGCTGGAACGCCACAGTGACCCAGTCCGGCACCACGGTCACCGCCGCCGCGCCCGACTGGGCGAAGACCCTCACCCCCGGCGCCTCGGTGACCATCGGCTTCACCGCCAACGGCACGGCCTCAGCGCCCGCCAGCGTGAAGTTGAACGGCACCGCCTGCTGAGCGGTAGGCAGGGGCCCCTTGTCGACGCCACCAGCCGGGCCCGCCAGGCGCCGAACGCGAGCACCAGGAGGCCGACCAG
>NZ_JBEYER010000016.1:0-85899 GCF_040634005.1 Micromonospora sp. NPDC007271 | reverse complement strand
GATTTTCAGCCCGGAACGGGCCGCATCGCCAGAGGCGACAAGGACTAACCCCCTCGTCCCCCCACCCCCGCGGTGCGGGGCGGCTTAGGCTCGGCGGGTGAGACGGGGGTGGCGGTGGTGCGTGGCGGTGGGGGCCGTTGCGGTACTTGGCGCGGGGTGCACCGGTGGGGACGACGAGGGGCGGTTTCGGGTTGGGGCGGCGGACGTCGGTGACCCGTACGTGCCGGGGGCCGGCAACGGCGGCTACGACGTCGCCCACTACGCGCTGAAGGTCCGCTACGAGCCGCCCGGCAGGCGGCTCACCGGCCAGGCCACCGTCACCGCCACCGCCACGACCGGCCTGTCCCGGTTCCACCTCGACCTCGCCGGCCTGACCGTCGACCGGGTACGCGTCGACGGCGCCCCGGCGAAACACCGGCGCGACGGCAACGAACTGGTGGTCACCCCGGCGCACGGCCTGCCGGCGGGCAAACGGTTCACCGTCGAGGTGGCGTACGGCGGCGTGCCGCAGCCGCTGCCCAGCGGCGAACTCGGCGACGGCGGCTTCCACGCCACCGGCGACGGCGCGATCGCGCTCGGCCAGCCCGAGTCGGCGAGCACCTGGTACCCGGTCAACGACCACCCCTCCGACAAGGCCACCTACGAGATCGAGGTGACCGTGCCGGACGGGCTCGCCGCGCTCAGCAACGGGGTGCCGAAGGGACAGTCCAGCAGGGACGGCTGGACCACGTGGCGCTGGTCCGAAGGATCCCCGACGGCCAGCTACCTGACCACGCTGGTGATCGGCAACTACCGCGTCTCGACCGGCACGCACGCCGGGAAGCCGCTGGTCACCGCGGTCGCCGCCACGCTGCCGGCGAACGGGCCGGCCGCCACCGCGCTGGCCCGTACCGGTGAGATCGCCGATTACCTGGCGAGCCTCTTCGGGCCGTACCCGTTCGACGCGTACGGCGGGATCGCGGTCGCCGACGAGCGCATCCGGTACGCGCTGGAGACCCAGACCCGGCCGGTCTACGGGCCGGGCTTCTTCCGGGGCGACCGGCCGAACACCGAGGTGGTCGCGCACGAACTGGCCCACCAGTGGTTCGGCGACAGCGTCTCGCTGGCCCGGTGGAGCGACATCTGGCTCAACGAGGGCTTCGCCACGTACGCGGAATGGCTCTGGAACGAGCACGACGGCGGCCGCGCCGTGGCGCAGGTCTTCGCCGACCGGTACGCGGCGACCGACTGGACGAAGCCGTCGGTGGACCCGGGCCGGGCGGCCCTGTTCGGCGACGCCGTCTACCAGCGCGGCGCGCTCGCCGTGCACGCGCTGCGCCGCGCGGTCGGCGACGAGGTCTTCTTCCGGATCCTGCGCGGCTGGCTGGCCGAGCGGCGCGACGGCACCGTCACGACCGCCGACTTCGTCAGCCACGCCGAGCGGGTCGCCGGCCGGCCGCTGCGCCCGCTGTTCGACGCCTGGCTGGTCGGTGCCACCGCGCCCGCCCTGCCGTGACGCGCACGTGACCGCCGCTTCGGTAGGCTGCCGCGCGGGCGGAGCGGTCGGCCGGGCCGTGAGGGTTGTGCCCGAGGAGGGGTCGAGGCGATGGCGCTGGCGCGGCGGGACGGACGACGACGGCTGGGGCTGCTGCTCTCCGGCGCGCTGCTGCTCGCCGGCTGCGGCTCGGCCGGCGAGGAGCGGGCCGAACCCGTGACGGCGCAGCCCAGTCAGACCAACTCGCGGAGCTTCGCGCCCGGCGCGGCCGGGGCCGGCGACCCCTACTTCCCGAGCTACGGCAACGGCGGCTACGACGCCGCCCACTACACGGTCAAGGTCCGGTACGACCCGGAGAAGAAGCGGCTCACCGGCACCACCGTCCTGCGGGCCACCGCCACCACGAACCTCTCCGCCTTCAACCTGGACCTGGCCGGGCTGACCGTGCGGTCGGTGACCGTGAACGGAGTCAAGGCCCGCCACGCGCGCACCGACGACGAACTGGTGGTGACCCCGGCCACCGGCCTCACCGCCGGCAACGGCTTCGTCGCCGAGATCCGGTACGACGGCCAGCCGGCCCCGCTGGACAACCAACTGCTCGGCGAGGGCGGCTGGCTGCACACCTCGGACGGGGCGATCGCCCTCGGCCAGCCCGAGTCGGCGAGCACCTGGTTCCCGGTCAACGACCACCCTTCCGACAAGGCCACCTACGACTTCGAGATCACCGTGCCCAAGGGACTCACCGCGGTCAGCAACGGCGTCCCGAAGGGGCAGAGCACCCGGGCCGGCTGGACCACCTGGAAATGGTCGGAGGGCGCGCCGATGGCCAGCTACCTGACCACCGCGGTGATCGGGAAGTTCCGGGTGACGACCGGGGAGCACAAGGGACGGTCGGTCTACAGCGCGGTCACCACGAAGCTGGCCGAGGGCGCCCCGGACCGGTCGGTCGCCCGGACCACCGAGGTCGCCGACTACCTGGAGAGCCTCTTCGGGCCGTACCCGTTCGACGCGTACGGCGGCGTGGTGGTCGCCGACGACCGGATCCGGTACGCGCTGGAGACGCAGAGCCGGCCGGTCTACTCGGCAGTGTTCTTCGGGCAGGGCGAGAACACCGAAGTGGTCGCGCACGAGCTGGCCCACCAGTGGTTCGGCAACAGCGTGGCGCTGCAGAAGTGGCAGGACATCTGGCTCAACGAGGGGCTGGCCACCTACGCCCAGTGGCTCTGGGCCGAGCACAGCGGGGAGTCCACCGTCCAGCACACCTTCGAGCAGCAGTACGCCACCGCGCCGGGGCAGGTCTGGCGTACGCCGCCGGGGAAGCCGGGGGTGGCGAACCTGTTCAGCCGGTCGGTGTACGACCGGGGCGGGATGACCGTGCACGCGCTGCGGGCGGCGGTCGGTGATGCCGCGTTCTTCACCATCCTGCGTACCTGGGCCGCCGAGAAGCAGAACGGCAACGCCACCACCGCCGAGTTCGTGGCCCACGCCGAGCGGATCTCGCACAAGAAGCTCGCCAAGCTCTTCGACGCCTGGCTCTACGGCACCGAGCGCCCGCCCACCCCCAAGCCGCTGTAAGGAAGGGCACCCTGTTAACGCCTGCGGTAGAGCAGCGGCCCCCTGTTAACAGCTGTCACCTCTTCACGCGCAGCGCCGGGTGTGCGGCGAGGAAGGCGTCGGGGGTGCCGGCGCGGAGGGCGGCGAGAAACTGCCGGGACACCGGGAGGAGTTGCTCGCCGCGGTAGGAGCCACCGCTTCCGACCGCGTCGCCGGGGAGCCCGACCAGGACGAAGCCGTCCGCGGGCAGCCCGCCCAGGGCGTACGCGAAGTCGACGAGGCGTCGCCCGCCCCCGACGTACACCAGGGTGTCGCCGAGGGCCTGCGCCACCTGCTCGACCCGCGCCGGGTCCCGGGCCAGCCCCTGGTCGAGGATCTTCCCGGCCAGTGCCCGGATGAGTTGCTGCTGGTGGCGTTGCCGGGTGTAGTCGCCGCCCGCGGTGTACCGCTGCCGGGCGTAGTCGAGCGCCTGCCATCCGGTCAGGTGGCGGTCGCCCTTCTCGTAGATCATCTGTGGCCCGGTGTAGGTGCTGCCGACCCGGTCCCGGTACCGCCCATCGGGCCGCCGGTGGATCGAGACGACCCGCTGGTCGACGTAGAGGTCCACCCCGCCGAGGGTGTCGACCAGCTTGTCGAAGCCGTTGAAGGTGACCACCGCGCCGGCGTCGATCCGCAGCCCGGTGTACCGGCTGACCGTTCGGCGCAGCAGCTCGTACCCCTGCGGCGTGCTCGGGTGGGCCCGGTCACCGGGCACCCGGCTGCCGTAGCTCATCGCGTGGGTCAGCTTCGTCCGGCCGCCCGGGTAGCCGGCCGCCGGGTAGGCCGGGATGTCCACCACCAGGTCGCGGGGGAGAGAGAAGAGGTACGCGCGGTCCAGCCCCGCCGGCACGTGCAGCACCAGCACCGCGTCGGCGTGCGGCTCCCAGCCCGGCACGCTGACCCGGGTGTCCACGCCGACCAGCAGCAGGTTGAGCGGGCCGGTGAGGTCGGCGCCCGGTGGTGGGGTGGGGCTGGCCGGGGACGGGGTGGGCGTGCCGGTGGAGGCGGTGGGCGTGGCCGGGCCAGCGACCGGGCCGGGGGAGGCGCTCGGGGACGGGCGCGAGACCAACCGGGTGGCCACCACCGCGCCGGCGGCGACGAGCAGCACGGACACCAGGGCGGCCAGCCCGAGCGGCCAGCGTCGTCTCGGCCTCGCGCCGGTCATCGTGATCCCCTTCCCCCGGGTACCGCTCAGACGCGTCACGGGGGGTCGTTGGTTGCCGGCTGGTCCCCGTATCGTCGAGCGCTCTGCATGATCTGCGAAAAACTCTTGCTGGCGCTATGGCTACTCGTCGGTAATGATGCGTCCATGCGGTACGACGTGGTCGTCATCGGGTCCGGCTTCGGTGGAAGCGTCACCGCACTCCGCCTGGCCGAGAAGGGCTACACCGTCGGCGTCCTGGAGGCCGGCCGGCGCTTCGCCGACGACGAGTTCCCGGAGACGTCCTGGCGGGTCCGGCGGTTCCTGTGGGCCCCGAAGCTCGGCTGCTACGGCCTCCAGCGGATCGACCTGCTGCGCTCGGCCGGCCGGAGGGCCGGCGGCGGCGTCCTGGTGCTCTCCGGGGCGGGGGTGGGCGGCGGCTCCCTGGTCTACGCGAACACCCTCTACGAGCCCCTGGACGCGTTCTACACCGACCCGCAGTGGCGGGACATCACCGACTGGCGCGACGAACTGGCCCGCCACTACGACCAGGCGAAGCGGATGCTCGGGGTCACCACGTACCCGGTGGTCACCGCCGCGGACCGGGCGATGCGAACGGTGGCCGAGCGGATGGGGGTGGGCCACACCTTCCACGCCACGCCGGTCGCCGTGCACATCGGCCGGCCCGGCGAGCGGGTGCCCGACCCCTACTTCGGCGGGGTCGGGCCGGACCGCACCGGGTGCAGCCACTGCGGCTCGTGCATGACCGGCTGTCGGCACGGCGCGAAGAACACCCTGGTCAAGAACTACCTGTGGCTGGCCGAGCGGCTGAGCGTCCAGGTGCATCCGCTGACCACGGTGACCGCCGTCCGGCCTGCGCCCGGCGGCGGGTACGACGTGCACACCGAGCGCACCGGCGCCTGGCTGCGCCGGCGCCGCCAGGTGATCCACGCCGACCAGGTGGTCTTCGCGGCCGGCGCGCTGGGCACCCAGCGGCTGCTGCACGAGATGCGGGCCACCGGGGCGCTGCCGGGCCTCTCACCCCGGCTCGGCGAGCTGACCCGGACCAACTCGGAGGCGATCCTCGGCGCGTCGGTCGGCCCCCGGCAGGCCCGGCAGCGCGGGCTCGACTTCACCGAGGGGGTGGCGATCACCAGCTCGTTCCACCCGGATCCGCAGACCCACATCGAGCCGGTCCGCTACGGCCACGGCTCCAACGCCATGGGGCTGCTCCAGTCGCTGCTGGTCGACGGCGGCCCGCACCGGGTCCGTCGTTGGCTGGGCAGCATCCTCCGGCAGCCCGGGCTGGCGGCCCGCATGCTCTCCGTCCGCAACTGGTCCGAGCGGACCGTGATCGCCCTGGTCATGCAGTCGGCGGACAACTCGCTCACCACCCGGTCCCGGCGGGGCGTGTTCGGCCGGCGGTTGGTCTCCGGCCCCGGGCACGGCGTACCGAACCCGACCTGGATCCCGGCCGGCAACCAGGCGGTCCGGCTGCTCGCCGAGGAGATCGACGGTACGCCCGGCGGCGCGCTCACCGAGCCGTTCAACATCCCGCTGACCGCGCACCTCCTCGGCGGGGCGGTGATCGGCGCGACCCCCGAGCGCGGGGTGATCGACCCGTACCACCGGGTCTACGGCCACCCGGGGCTGCACGTGGTGGACGGCGCGGCGGTCTCGGCCAACCTCGGGGTCAACCCGTCGCTGACCATCACCGCCCAGGCCGAGCGGGCCATGTCGTTCTGGCCCAACAAGGGCGAGCCGGACCCCCGCCCGCCCCTCGGCTCCCCCTACCGCCGCCTAACCCCCATCCCGCCCCGCCACCCCGCAGTCCCCCCACACGCCCCCGCCGCCCTAACCCCCTAACCCCCTAACCCCACCCCACCCCCCGCGCCCCACCCCTTGCTCGCGATCTTGCAGTTCCTGTCGGGATGAAAGGGGTGTACGCGGCATATCGCCGACCCGAACTGCAAGATCGCGGAGCAAGGGGTGGGGTGGGGGGTGGGACATACCGGGGGGTGGGCCGGGGGAGGGGTGACTGTGGGTAGGCTTTCTGCACATGAGCACGCCTCGCCCCGTCCTCGTGGTGGACTTCGGAGCCCAGTACGCCCAGCTCATCGCGCGTCGCGTACGCGAGGCGAGGGTCTACTCGGAGATCGTCCCGCACTCCATGCCGGTGCCCGAGATGCTGGCGAAGAACCCGGCCGCGATCATCCTGTCCGGCGGTCCGGCCAGCGTCTACGCCCCGGACGCCCCGCAGATCGACACCGGCGTGTTCGACTCCGGGGTGCCGGTCTTCGGCATCTGCTACGGCTTCCAGGCGATGGCCCAGGCGCTCGGCGGCACGGTGGCCCGGACCGGCAACCGGGAGTACGGCGGCACCCCGCTGCACGCCCGCCCGGAGGCCGGGGTGCTGCTCCGCGACCTCCCGGACGACCTGCCGGTCTGGATGAGCCACGGCGACTGCGTCACCGAGGCGCCGGGCGGCTTCACTGTCACCGCCGAGTCGGCCGGGGCACCGGTCGCCGCGTTCGAGGACCTGGTCGGCCGGCGGGCCGGCGTGCAGTTCCACCCGGAGGTCGGGCACACCGCGCACGGGCAGGAGATGCTCACCCGTTTCCTGTACGACATCGCCGGCATCGAGCCGACCTGGACTCCCGAGAACATCATCGACGATCAGGTGGCCCGCATCCGCGAGCAGGTCGGCGACAAGGAGGTCATCTGCGCCCTGAGTGGTGGCGTCGACTCCGCGGTCGCCGCGGCGCTGGTGCACAAGGCCATCGGTGACCAGCTCACCTGCGTCTTCGTCGACCACGGCCTGCTGCGCGCCGGCGAGGCCGAGCAGGTGGAGAAGGACTACGTGGCCGCCACCGGCATCAAGCTCAAGGTGGTCGACGCCCGGGAGCGGTTCCTGGGTGCCCTCGCGGGCGTGACCGACCCCGAGCAGAAGCGCAAGATCATCGGTCGCGAGTTCATCCGGGTCTTCGAGGCCGCCGCCCGCGAGATCGCCGCGCACGGCGACGTCGAGTTCCTGGTGCAGGGCACCCTCTACCCGGACGTGGTGGAGTCCGGTGGCGGCACCGGCACCGCCAACATCAAGAGCCACCACAACGTCGGCGGCCTGCCCGAGGACCTGAAGTTCGCGCTGGTCGAGCCGCTGCGCACGCTCTTCAAGGACGAGGTCCGCGCGCTCGGCCTGCAGCTCGGGCTGCCCGAGGCGATGGTCTGGCGGCACCCGTTCCCCGGCCCCGGCCTGGCCATCCGGATCATCGGCGCGGTCGACGACGAGCGGCTCGCCGTGCTCCGCAAGGCCGACCTGATCGCCCGGCAGGAGCTGTCGGCCGCCGGGCTGGACCGGGGCGTCTGGCAGTTCCCGGTGGTGCTCCTGGCCGACGTGCGCAGCGTCGGCGTGCAGGGCGACGGGCGCACCTACGGCCACCCGGTGGTGCTGCGTCCGGTCTCCAGCGAGGACGCGATGACCGCCGACTGGTCCCGGCTGCCCTACGAGGTGATCGCCCGGATCTCCACCCGGATCACCAACGAGGTCGCCGAGGTGAACCGGGTGGTCCTGGACGTGACGAGCAAGCCGCCGGGCACCATCGAGTGGGAGTGAGCCGGGCTCAGGTCGTCGGCGGCTGAGGCGGGGCCGTGGGCGGGGCCGGCGTGGGTGCGGCGGCCGGCTGCGGCGCGGCCGGCGGGACCGGCGGCCAGCCTGGTGCGGTGCCCGGCGCGTGCGGCCAGGCAGGCGCGCCGGCCGGCTCCTCGGGCATCAGGAACCACATGATCGGGTACGCCAGCGCGGCGAGCCCGCCGGTGAGCAGGGCGGCGACGGCGAAGCCGACCCGGACCAGGGTGGGATCGACCGCGAAGTAGCGACCGAGGCCGCTGGCCACACCGGCGACCATGCGGTCGGTGACGGGCCGGCGGAGCTGCTTGTACGGGGCCTGAGGGATGCTCTGGTAGGTCATGCCCCAACGGTTCCGCACCGGGCGGCCGAGAACCTCGGTGACCGCCCGGACTCTTACCCTGACCGATCCCTGAGGCGCCAGCCGAGAGTCAGGAATCCGACTCTTTTCGATGCCGGTAACCGTGCCGGGGGAGAATTTCCTCCCGTGACCACCTTGCTGGAGCCGCTGCGCAGGATCGCGGCATACGCAGTTTGTGCCGATTCAGACGACCGAGTGTTGCTGGTCCGCGCATCGGAGCGCTCCGGCACACCCGGCACGTGGTCGCTGCCCGGTGGGGCGGTCGACCACGGTGAGGACCCGAACCACACCGTCGTCCGGGAAACGGCGGCGGAGACCGGCCTCTCGGTCGCCGTTTCCGGGCTCCGGGACGTGATCGCCGACATGCGGGCCCTGCCCGAGCGGGGCATCACGATCCACACCGACCGCCTGCTGTACGAGGTCTCGGTGCGGGGCGGGACGCTCACCGAGCGGGTGGGGCGGCCGACCGACCTGGCCCGCTGGTTCACCCTCGACGAGGCCCGGGAGCTGCCGCTGCGGTCGTTCACCGCGCGTGCCCTTGGTCTGCCCTCCGCCACCGCCGACGTCGTGCCGGAGGAGGTCCCCGAGTTCCCCTCGTTCTACGCCGTCCCCGGGCCGGACGGGCTGCACCGGGCGCAGCGCTTCGCCGCGTACGCGGTGGTGACCGACCCGGAGGAGCGGGTGCTGCTCACCCGGGTCTCCGACGGGTATCCGGGTGCCGGCTGCTGGCACCTGCCCGGCGGCGGCACCGACTACGGCGAGCAGCCGGGCGCTGCCCTCATCCGCGAGCTGGTCGAGGAGACCGGGCAGACCGGCCGCCTGGTCGAGTTGCTCGGCGTCGCCAGCCATCGGGACGCCGCCTCGCTCGGGCCCGAGGGCTACCCCATCGACTGGCACGGCGTACGCGCCTTCTACCGGGTGGTCGTCGACCAGCCGGCCCCGCCCACGGTGGCCGACGTGGGCGGCTCCACCTGCGAGGCCCGCTGGTTCCGTCGCGAGGAGCTCGGCGCGCTCCCCACCGACCGGCTCACCGAGGTCACCGCCGAGGCCGTCCAAGCCGCCCAACTCATCTAACCCTCCCCCCACGCCCTCCCGCCCCCGCCCGCCCTCGGTGATCATGAGGTTGACGGTGCGGTACGCCCGTTGCCAGGCAGCTAACCTCATGATCGACGCAGGTGGCGGCGACGGGAGTAATGCGGGTGGAGGAGCGGCGGCGGATCGGGGCGTACGGGGTGTTGCGGGACGCCGACGGGCGGGTGCTGCTGGTGCGGGGGTCTGCCGACGCTGACTTCCCCGGCGTCTGGCAGCTTCCCGGTGGCGGCGTGGACCACGCCGAGCACCCCGAGCGCGCGGTGGTACGCGAGTTCGCCGAGGAGACCGGGCTGACGGTCCGGGTGACCGGCCTGCGGGACGCGGTCGCCGACGTGACCCGCTACGCGGAGCTCGGCGTCGCCCTGCACACCGACCGGATCGTCTTCGACGTCGCGCCCACCGGGGGCACGCTGCGGGACGAGCCGGACGGCACCACCGACCTGGTTCGCTGGTGCACCCTCGACGAGGCCGGGGAGCTGCCGCTGCTGCCGTTCACCGCCGACGTGCTCGGCCTGCCGGTCGAGCCGCTGCCCGAGCACACCGCCCGGCCGGACCGGGCGCCGTTCGGGCCGCTCCCCGCCGACCGCCGGCAGCGCTTCGCCGCGTACGGACTGGTCACCGATCCGGCCGGGCGGGTGCTGCTCACGATGATCGCCGACGGGTATCCGGGGGCCGGGAAGTGGCATCTGCCCGGCGGCGGCACCGACCACGGCGAGCAGCCGGCGGCCGGCCTGCTGCGCGAGCTGGTGGAGGAGGCCGGCCAGCTGGGTCGGGTGGTCGACCTGCTGGCCGTGGACAACCTGCACAATCCCGCCGCACTCGGCCCGGAGGGGCGACCGCTGGACTGGCACGGCGTCCGGGTGATCTACCGGGTACGGGTCGACGCCCCGACCGAGGCGGTGGTGACCGAACTCGCGGGTGGCTCCACCGCGGGCGCCGCCTGGTTCGCTCCGGAGCAGGTCAGCGGGTTGGCGATGACCGAGGTGGCGGCTCTGGCGACCGGACGTCGGAGCAGGTGACGGGCGCGGGTCAGGCCCGGGTGGGGTGCCTCCGGTACAGTCGGAGGTCAGGGTTGGCCGAGGGAAACGGGCGTTGACGCCCGAGATGGGAATGATTGAGCGGTTCGCGCGGTTAAGTGACTTATAAGTACCGCCGGCAGCTATCGCCAAGCCCCTGTCCCCTGTGCAATGGTGTACTCCGCAAAACGGACTGCCGGGCCAGCAAGGTCCGGCACGAGACAGCCGGACACCCGCCACAGGTGGCGGCCACCCGATCCGGTGATGGAGGAAACGTGCCGAGAGCCCCATGGCGCCGGCGTCGTACGACTGACAGTCCGCGCCCCGCAGGGCGTCGCTGGGCGGGCGGATTGCGCCGCGGCAGCACGTTCGCCCGTCAGGTGCTGCTGGTCCGGGTGGGCCGCCGGGACGGCGCTGCCGCAACCGCCGCCGACCTGGTCACGCCCGACCACCGCCGGACCGATCGCCAGCGCCGTCGCTACGGTCGCCTCGACGCCGAGGTCGAGGCGGTGCTGCCGGTCAGCCCGGCACTCGCCCCCGCGGTCGCGGCCGACGAGGCGCCGGCGATGTCGATCCCGCTCCTGCCGGGTGAGCGCACCGCCGCCCGCCGAGCGAAGTTCGCCCTGGTCAACGCCTGCACCCTGAGCAGCCTGATGCTCGGCATGCTGGCGATCTTCCTGGCCATGCGGGGCGAGGTGCGGATCGCCGCGCTCTGCCTGATCGCCTGCGTCGCGTTCGACGGTCTGGACGGCGCGCTGGCTCGCAAGCTCGGCGTGGCCAGCCCGTTCGGCGCCCAGATGGACTCGCTGGCCGACATGTGCTCGTTCGGCCTCGCCGCCCCGGTGGTGGTCTACGCGTCGCTGGCCGGCTCGGTCCGGCCGGCAGCCGCCGCGGTTGCCTGCGCGCTGGTCGCGGCCTGCGCCGCGATCCGGCTCGCCCGGTTCAACGTCTCGCCGAAGGACGGCCGGTTCTTCTGCGGCGTACCGACCACCATGGCGGCGGCCGTGCTGGCCCTGACCGTGGCGATCGGGCTGCCGGTCTCCGGCCTGGTGATGGTCGCCGGGGTGGCGCTGCTCGCCTTCGCCATGGTCTCCAGCTTCCCGTACGCGAAGCTCGCCCGGCTGCTGAAGCTGCCGCCGTGGCTCTGGCTGGCCCCGGTGGTCGGCGCGTTGGTCGACATCCGGCTCACCTTCGCCCTCGCGGTGGTGGGCTACCTGGCCAGCGGCCCGGTGTTGTGGCTGCACCAGCGCCGTACCGCCTGACCCGTACACCGAAGAAGGGGCGCCGCGGCGAGCGGCGCCCCTTCTTCGTACCTGGGATCAGCGCCAGCGGGCGATCACGGTCGAGCCGCCGACCACCTTGTCGCCCGGGCCGACCAGCGGCTCGGCGGCGTCCGCCGGCAGGTAGACGTCGGTGCGCGAGCCGAACCGGATCAGGCCGAAGCGCTCCCCCTTCGCCAGCAGCGCGCCGACCGGCGCCCGCTGCACGATCCGCCGGGCGATCAGGCCGGTACGCTGCGCGACCACCACGGTGCCATGGTCGGTGTCGAGCACCGTGTACGCCGCCACGTTGTGCTCGGCGTCCGGCTTCATCGCGTTGACGAACCCGCCGTCCGCGACGAAGTAGTCGACCACCTTGCCGGCCACGGGGGAACGGTTGACGTGCACGTCCAGCACGGAGAGGAAGACGGCGACCCGGAGCCACTCGCCCTCGCCGAAGCGCTCGTCGTGCAGCCGCTGCACGGAGAGGACCTGTCCGTCCGCCGCGGCGACCACGGCCGCCGGGTCCTCCGGGACGTCCCGCTCCGGGTCCCGGAAGAACGCGGCCACCGGCGCGGCGGCCAGCGCCGGCAGCAGCCAGAGCTTCGACTTCGGCCGGGCCACCCGGGCCAGCGCGGCCAGGCCGAGGCTGATCCCGGCCGCCGCCACGCCGTTGGAGTCGATGTGCATGCTCCGGGTCAGCGGCACGCTCGACGGCCGGTACGCGGGCGAGAGCCGGGCGGCGAGCGCGACGGGTGCCGGGGTGAAGCGGAGGTGGTGCACGCGTACCGGCGGGGAGTTGCGCAGCACCAGGTCGGTGCGGACGCCGTGCAGCAGGCCCTGCCGGTCCAGCTCGGCGTCGGCGCCCTCGGTACGGAAGACCGGCGCGGCGACGCTCAGCACCGCGCCCTCGGCCAGGTACTTCGCCAGCTCGTCGACGGCCGAGCGGACCTCGTCGGCGGTGCCGGTGAACGGCTCGGCGGCGATCACCACCTCGGCGGCGTCCGTCGCGGCGAGGGTGTCGGCGACCCGTACCCGGTCGGCGACCCAGCGGCCCTGGGCCGTCACGTGCTCGCGGAGCGTGGCCGCGGAGCAGCCCTCCGCCGGCACGACCGTGAGCCGGTCGCCGGGGAGCAGCGCGTCGATCGCGGCGGACAGCACCGCGGACTCCGGGGTCGCGCCGACCAGCAGGCCGGCCTTCGGGTCGTTACGCCGAGCGAACTCGGCGACGAGGGTACGGGCGGCGCGCTCGCCGACGCGGACCGGGCCGGACGGGCCGGGGGTGCGCACGGCGGGGGACTGGGTCATGTCGGACGGGCTCCTGACGAGGTAGCGACGGGACGCGGCGGGACCGCCACGGCGACCTGGCCGGCCGGGGCCGCGGACGGGGGCCCGGCGACCGGGAACGCCGGCCGCGGCTACGGCCATCCGGGCCCGGCGTACGTCTGACGCCGCGCCGCGGACAGCCGGACGCCACGGGGTCGGCCGGCCGGCGGAGGCGAGATCTCCGCCAGTCAGCATATGCGCCGCCGCCGGCACCCCGCACCGACGTGCTCAGGGCGGCCGGTGCTCAGCGCGTGGGGCGGTCGGCACGGCCGGCGCTCAGCCCGCCGGGCCGTCGCGGCCGGCGCTCAGCGCGCCGGGCCGTGGCGGCCGGCGCCTCCGTCGTTGCCCGGGCTGCCGGTCGCGCTTCCCCCGGCCGGCCACTCCGGAGCGTCGACGGTGGGCAGTTCGCGGGTCACCGGTTCGGCGTCGCGATCCTGCCGCGCCTCGACGGGGAGGTCGGTCACGCCGTCCGTGGCCCACTCGTCGGCCGCTGGACTGGTGGGCGCGCCGCTGCCTGGAGTGCCGCTGGTGGGCGTGCCGTCCGGGTAGGGCGCGGCGACGGTGGCCGCCGGCCCCGGATGGGCCGGCTCCGGATCGGTGTGCCGCCCGGACCGCAGCGCGCCGACCAGGCTCAGCAGCCCGACCAGGATGAGCGCGCCGGCCAGGAACCAGCCCACCGGGGGCAGGGTGAGCCCGAGAATCCGGCCGAGCAGCCACCAGACGGAGAGGGCCAGGAAGACCAGCCCGAAGGCGAACGACACGACGTCGGTGCGGTGGGCCTTCACCGGGTCACCTCCAGGTCACCGGCGTTCACGTGGATGAGCAGTCGCAGGGTGCCCCCGCCCCGGCCGTCCGGCCCGAGGTCGGTGGTCTCCCATTCGGGGCCGTTGAGCCGGCTGGAGCCCTTGCCGAAGACGGTCGCGTCCCCGGCGTTCACGTCGGCCACCGTGGTGACGTCGACGTTCGGCGGCACGACCACCGTCAGGTTGCCAAGGTTGATCTCCACGGTGATCTGCGTGTCCTTCTGGTCGAAGTCCACCACGCGCAGGTCGAGCACCGCGTTCCCGAAGTTGTTCTTGTAGCGCTGGGCCAGGTCCTGGTGGTCGACCGGTGCCCAGGTCACGTTGCCGTCGATCCCGCGCACATGGTCGTAGGACTCGGCCACGGTGGCGATGCCGAGCGCCGCCGCGGTGACCAGGCCGAGCGCGATCAGCCAGCGGGCCCGGCCGAACCAGGTACCCACCAGCAGCCCGAGCCCGATGGTGGCCAGCGCCGCGGCGAAGTACCCGGCCGCTCCGACCGGGAAGGCGTGGAGCAGGTCGAGCACGGCCACCACGCCCAGCGCCAGGAAGATCAGCGAGAAGGTGACGGCACCCAGCGCCGACCGCTCCTTCGGCCGCTTCGGCGCGCGTACCGGCCGGGCGGGGGCCGGCGGCGCCGGCGGGTACGGCCCGGCGTACGGGCCGTGCGGCGCGAAGGGCGGTCGGTAGCCACCGGGCGGCAGCGGCGCGCCCACCGGCGACGGGGGCGGTACGGACGCGGGCGGCCCGAGCGGGACATCGCCGGTGGTCGGCGTGCCCGGCCAGGTCGGCGGCTCGTTCCCCCGCCACGCCTCGGCGGCCCGGTCAGCCGGCGCCGCGATCGGCTCGGCGGCGTACCCGGCCGCCGGCCAGGTCGGCTGTTGCCCGGCCACGGACTGCGCGGCCCCAGCCTGCTCGGCGGTCGGCTCGGCGGGTACGCGGGCGGCCTGCTCCGCGACCGGCGAACCAGCGACCGGCTGCGTGACCGGTTCGGGGTCGTACCCGGCGGCCGGCTGCGCCGGTGGCGGCCCGGCCTCGGACCAGGCCGCAGCGGGCGTGCCGGTCGTCGGCCAGGCCGGCTGGGTGGTGGTGCCGGCGGCGGGCCCACCCCAGCCCGCCGAGGCGCTCGCCGGCCCGGCCGTGCCCCACGCCGGGCCGCTGCCCGGCGAGGCGGTGCCGGTCGCCGGCCAGACCGCCGACGGCGTCGGCCCGGGGGACGGGCCGGCCGCGGCGGCGGGCTGCCGCTCCGCCCCATGGCGCGGCTGGCGGTTGAGCAGCAGCGCGCCGACGATCAGGATCAACGCGCCGAGCAGGACCGCCCGGAGCGCGTTGGTGACGATGTAGCCGAAGCCGACCGCGACCACGATGCTGAGCACGATCACCGTGACCGGGGACATGCTCGACCGGCCCCGGCCGAGCATCGACTCGACCGGGGAGGCGCTGTCACCCTCGCCGGGGATGATCAGCCACGCGATGAGGTAGACCAGGAGGCCGATGCCGCCGAAGAAACCCAGCACGGCGAGGATCACCCGCCACAGCACCGGATCGGTGTTGGTGGCGCGGCCGATGGCGGCGCAGACGCCGGCGAGGTAGCGACCGTCGTGCGGGCGGACCAGCCCGTACCGGGAGGTGAAGCCGCCGGGCGGTGGGGCGTACCCGGGAGGCGGCGCGCCGTTCGGCGCGGAGCCGGCGGCCGGCGGCGGCCCGGCGGGCCCGGTCGGCGGGGGTGGCGGTGGCCCGTCCGGTGACGCCGCCCCGGGCTGGGGCGGACGGGCAGCTTCCTCGGTCATGCCTTCGATCCTCCTGCGCGCTCCGCCCCAGCGTCCTCAGGCGCCGACCCTGATGCCACCCTGAGATCCCGGGCCGGCGAATGTCGGGGACGTCCCCATGGTCGCGGGCGGGTCGGGCGTGTGACGATCGGACCGGCGCCGGTGCCCGGCCGGTGCCCGCCACCACCGTCGGCCAGATCTGGGGAGCCTCCCATCAGCAGCACCGTGAACCCGCACCCGCCGCGGCTCTACCGGGCCACCCAGCACCGGTTGGCCGCGGGAGTGGCCGCCGGCATCGCGGAGCACCTCGGCATCTCGGTGCTCCGCGTCCGGATCGCCTTCATGGTGCTGCTCGGGCTGAACGGCCTCGGGCTGCTGCTGTACGCCGCCTTCTGGGCGGTCGTCCCGCCCCGACCGGGCGACACCGCCGTCCCGCCCCGCCGAGACCTCGGCCAGCTCCTGCCCTTCGTGGCGATCGGGCTGGGCGTGCTGCTGATCCAGATGATGGCCTTCCATTCGGTCGGCGCCGCCGGGACCGCCGGCTGGCTGGTCGCGATCATCGCGGTCGGCGCCGGAGTGATCTGGCACCAGTCCGCACCGGAGCGCCGCCAGCAGTGGAGCGGGCCGATGGCGGTGCCCTGGCTCGGTGCGGTGGTGGAGGAGAGCGACCGGCGCGCGTTCGTGCTCCGCTTCGTCGGCGGCGGGGTGCTCGTCGCCGTCGGCATCATCGGGGTGGCCGCGGTCTACTCGCCGGCGCAGAACTTCGACGCCGTGCTCAACGGCGTGATCTTCGCGCTGGTGGGGCTCGCCGGCGTGGGCGTGGTGACCGGGCCGGTGCTCTGGCGCACCTGGAACCAGCTGCGCTCGGAGCGCGAGGGGCGGATCCGCGAGCAGGAACGCGCCGAGCTGGCCGCGATGGTGCACGACCAGGTGCTGCACACACTCGCCCTGATCCAGCGCAACGCCAGCGACGTCAAGACGGTGCAGCGGCTGGCCCGCGGCCAGGAGCGGTCGCTGCGGAACTGGCTCTACAAGCCGACCGCCTCGCCGACCGAGCGCTTCGCCGCCGCGCTGGAGCAGGCCGCCGCCGAGGTGGAGGACACGTTCGCCATCACCGTGGAGGCGGTGGTGGTGGGCGACCGGGAGACCGACGAACGGGTCGGCGCGCTGGTCGCCGCCGCCCGGGAGGCGCTGGTGAACGCGGCCCGGCACGCCGGCGTGCAGACGGTGTCGCTCTATGCCGAGGTGGAGCCGGACCAGGTCAGCGTCTTCGTCCGGGACCGGGGCAAGGGCTTCGACCCGGATACGGTGGAGGATCACCGGCACGGCGTCCGGGGCTCGATCATCGGGCGGATGAAGCGGCACGGCGGCCGGGCCGAGATCCGGTCCAGGCCGGGGGAGGGGAGCGAGGTCCGGCTGATCCTGCCGATCAGCGGCTCCGGCTCCAACGCGGAAAGGGACAGATGATCATGGCCGAGCAGGTACCGGTCGAGGGAGCGGCGCCCCGGGAGGGGCGGCTGCGGGTGTTCCTCGTCGACGATCACGCCATGTTCCGGGCGGGCGTACGCGCCGAGCTGGGCACCAAGGTCGAGGTGGTGGGCGAGGCCAGTACGGTGGCCGAGGCGGTCAGCCGGATCGCGGCGACCCAGCCCGACGTGGTGCTGCTCGACGTGCACATGCCCGACGGCGGCGGCCGGGCGGTGCTGGAGGCGATGCGGCGTACCCACCCGCAGGTGCGGTTCCTGGCATTGAGCGTCTCCGACGCGGCCGAGGACGTGATCGGGCTGATCCGCGCCGGCGCCCGGGGCTACGTCACCAAGACCATCTCGCCGGACGAGCTGACCGACGCGATCCGCCGGGTGGCCGACGGGGACGCCGTGTTCAGCCCCCGGCTGGCCGGGTTCGTGCTGGACGCGTTCGCGTCCCGGCCGGACGCGCCGGTCGCCGACCCGGAGCTGGACCAGCTCACCAACCGGGAGCGCGAGGTGCTCCGACTGCTGGCCCGGGGGTACGCGTACAAGGAGATCGCCAAGGAGCTGTTCATCTCGATCAAGACGGTCGAGACACACGTCTCCAACGTGCTGCGCAAGCTGCAGATGTCCAACCGGTACGAGCTGTCCCGCTGGGCTGCCGACCGCCGGCTGGTCTGACCGCCCGGTCGGGCCGCGCCGGCCTGGTCACTCGGTGCGCAGCACGGTGAACGCCTCGGCCAGCCGTCCGGCGGGGAGGCCGGCGTCGGCGGCGATCCTGCCCAGCAGGTCGTGCACCCAGGACTCCACGTCCAGGTGGGCGGTCTGCGAGCGGTGCGCCCGCATCGCGGCGATCTTCCGGTCGACCCGCGCGGTGATGTCGACGGCGTGGTCGGGCGCCGGGCCGCCCGCGTACCAGAGCTCCCGGACCACCCACGGCGCCAGGCCCTCGGCGAGCAGTTCCGGGAAGGCGAAGCGGTTGCGCGCGTCGGGGTAGACCGCGCAGGTGGTGGCCTCGCCGACGGCCAGGTGGTCCGGGTGGCTCGGGCCGGTGAGGTGCTCCCAGCGGCGCAGCGGGGAGCTGGTGAGCACCCGGTCCGGCCGGAACCGGCGGATCGCGGCGGCGATGTCGCGGCGCAGCTCCGGACCGGCGGTGAGCAGGCCGTCGGGGTGTCCGTCGAGGAAGTCGACCCGGTGTACGCCGACCACGGCGGCGGCGGCCCGCTGCTCCGCCTCCCGCAGCACGGGCATCTCCTCGCGCGGGGTGTCGTCGAACCCACCGGAGTTCCCCCGGGTCACGATCAGGTAGGCCACCTCGATACCCTCGTCCACCCAGCCGGCGATGGTGCCCGCACAGCCGAAGTCGACATCATCCGGATGGGCAAATACCGCCAGGACCCGACGCACGTCGGGAAGCACCGGAGCGGAGGCGGGGAAGCTCACAGCCACCGAGCCTACGCCGGGGTCCTGGCCCGACGTGACCGTGTCTTACCTGTTCAGAGTGGTACGAGCGGCATGTTTCATGATCTTTTCTCAAGTATCGGCAACGCGGCGGCCAACTAACGGCTTGATAACGGCACCTTCACGGAACGGGCTGGTGGGTGTCACAGTGGCAGCACCTCACCCTGGTGTGCGGCACCTCGCCGGGCCCGCCGATCACGCGACGTCGCCTTTACGTGACGCCGAGTGGCCGCCGGCCCTGCGTCGTGTCTGCGCCGGGTTGTGGTGCCCGGCGGATCGGTTACCCCTGGGGGTGTCCCGATTTCCTCTGCGGTAACCGGCGACCTGCGGTTCGGGTCGGCGGTGGTGTCACCCCCCAAACGTGCGTGAAACTCACGACGGAACCAGGTTAGAAAGAGGAGGCCCCTCGGAATGAGAGTCTCGAAGCGGGCGAGCGGCGCGCTCGCGGTGGGCGCGGCATTCGCGCTCGTCGCGTCCGGCTGCTCGAACGGGAACAATGGTGGCAGCGACGACACCGGCGCCAGCAAGGACGGCGCCATCGTCATCGAGGGCACCCAGCCGGAGCGCCCCCTGGTTCCGGCGGACACCACCGAGACCGGTGGCGGCGCGATCATCGACTACCTGTGGACCGGTCTGGTCGAGTACCCCAACAACGGTGGCGCTCCGCAGAACGCGGTTGCCGAGTCGATCGAGACCAGCGACTCCAAGGTCTTCAAGATCAAGCTCAAGCCGAACACCAAGTTCCACGACGGCACCCCCGTCAAGGCCGAGAACTTCGTCAAGGCCTGGAACTGGGCGGCGTACGGCCCGAACGGCGCGCAGAACGCCAGCTTCTTCGCCGACATCGAGGGCTTCGACCAGGTCTTCACCGAGGACCCGGACGGTCCGGACGGCCCGAAGAAGGCCCCGGAGCCGCCGGCCAAGGAGATGTCCGGCCTCAAGGTCATCGACGACTGGACCTTCGAGGCCACCCTCGCCGCGCCGACCGCGGTGTGGCCGACCAAGCTGGGCTACAGCGCCTTCGTGCCGCTGCCGGACGTCTTCTTCACGCAGAAGCCGGAGGACTTCGGCAAGAAGAACCCGATCGGTAACGGCCCGGTCAAGTTCGTCTCGTGGCAGGACGACGTCGAGATCAAGCTCACCCGCTTCGACGACTACAGCCTGCGCGACAAGATGAAGATCAAGGACGTCACCGTCAAGATGTTCCAGGAGGACACGGCGGCGTACGCCGAGCTGGTCTCCGGCAACATCGACTTCATGCAGCAGGTCCCGGTCTCCTCGCTGGCCGGCGACAAGTGGAAGGCCGACCTGGGCGACCGCGCCATCGCGTCCGTCACCCCGTCGACCGGTATCATCGCCTTCCCGCTCTACGACAAGCGCTTCCAGGACCCGAAGCTGCGTAAGGCGATCTCGCTCTCGATCAACCGGAAGGAGATCACCGACAAGATCTTCTTCGGCAACCGGACGCCGGCCGACAGCTGGGCCAACCCGCTGACCCCGGGCGCCGAGCCGGGCAACTGCACCGTCTGCACGTACGACGCGGACCAGGCCAAGGCGCTCTTCAAGGAGTCCAGCGGCTTCACCGGCAAGATGCAGTTCTTCTACAACGGTGACGCCAGCCACAAGGAGTGGATGGAGGCCGTGGCCCAGCAGGTCAAGACCACCCTGGGCATCGACGCCGTCGCCACCCCCATGCCGACCTTCGCGGTCTTCCGGCAGAACATCAACGCCCACAAGATGACCGGCCCCTACCGTGCCGGTTGGCAGCAGGACTACCCGGACGTGGAGAACTGGATCAACCCGCTCTACGTGACCAACGGCTCCTCGAACGACGGTCTGTACAGCAACGCCAAGGTCGACGCCCTCGCCAAGGAGGCCGCAGCGGCCCCCAGCATCGCGGAGTCGCACAAGAAGTTCGCTGAGGCTGTCAAGATCATCAACGATGAGGTTCCGTCCATGCCGATCTACTTCCAGGGCCAGCAGTCCGGCCACTCGGAGAAGATCAAGAAGATGGAGCTGACCAACGTCGGCGAGATCGACATCACCTCGGTCGAGCTCTGATCCGAACGGTCTGACCCCGGGTCGGGCTCGCCTACCGGTGAGCCCGACCCGGGGCCGTTCCGCGAGGGGGTGTACAACAGACCCCTCGCACGTTGTCGCCCCCGTGTCGGCCGATCCGACGCGCCCCCTGTCTGGAGGACCACCCCATGGGCCGTTATCTGTTGAGACGGCTGCTGCAACTCGTGCCGGTCTTCATCGGCACGACATTCCTGATCTACTGGCTCGTCTGGTCGGTGCCGGGCGACCCCTTCGCCGGCAAGTGCGGTGAGCGGGCCTGCCCGGACAACTTCCGCGCGGTCATGACCGCCAAGTACCACCTCGACGACTCGATCTGGGTGCAGTACGCCAGCTACATGAAGAACCTCTTCCAGGGTGACTTCGGCATCACCTTCGGCGGCCGGGAGATCAGCGACATCATCGTGACGTCGTACCCCAACACGCTGAAGCTGGCGGTGGTCGCGCTCACCATCGAGGCCGTCATCGGTCTCGGCGCGGGCGTGCTGACCGGTCTCCGGCGCAACGGCTTCCTGGACAACCTGGTCCTGATCTCCACCCTCTTCCTGATCGCGCTGCCGGTCTTCGTCATCGGCTTCGTGCTCCAGTGGCTCTTCGGTGTCAAGTGGGGCATCGTCACCCCCACCGTCTCCTCGGAGATGCGGATCAGCGAGCTGATCGTGCCCGGCTTCGTGCTCGGCAGCGCCTCGATGGCCTACATCGCCCGGCTGGCGCGCACCAGCATCGCCGAGAACCGGCGCGCCGACTACGTCCGCACCGCCATCGCCAAGGGGCTGCCCATGCGCCGGGTGGTGGGCGTGCACCTGCTGCGCAACTCGCTCATCCCGGTCGTCACGCTGCTCGGCACCGACCTCGGCGCCCTGATGGGTGGCGCGATCGTCACCGAGGGCATCTTCGGCATCAACGGCATCGGCCGCCAGGTCCTCCGCTCGATCGTCACCAAGGAGAGCGCTACCGTTGTCGGCATCGTGGTGGTCCTGGTGGTCGTGTATCTCGTGATGAACCTGCTGGTGGACCTGCTCTACGCCGCCCTGGACCCGAGGATCCGCTATGAGTGAGCGCAGCGAACGAATCATCAACGCCGTGTGCGTGGGCACCCAGGCCCGCGCCGAGCGAAGCGAGGTGCAGGCATGAGTGACCCGAGTGCCGCATCGCTGGTCAGCACCCCCCGGATCGAGCAGCCGGGCGAGAGCGGTGCCCCGGCGAACGCCGGTCTCCCGGAGAGCGCGCAGAAGCAGCAGAAGCCGCGCGGTCTGCTCGGGGATGCCTGGCTCGACCTGCGCCGCAAGCCGCTGTTCTGGATCTCCGCCGCGTTCATCCTGGTGTTCGTGGTGATGGCGGCCTTCCCGTCGCTGTTCACCTCCGGCGACGCGGTGAACGGTGCGCTGTCCCGCAGCCTGGTGAAGCCGTCGGCGGACGCCTGGTTCGGCTACGACGTGCAGGGCCGCGACGTCTTCGCCCGGACCATCTACGGCGCCCGCGCCTCGATCGTGGTGGCGCTGCTCTCCGTGATCGGCACCCTGCTGATCGGTGGCGCCATGGGCATGATCGCCGGTTATCGCGGCGGCTGGGTGGACGCGCTGCTCTCCCGCGTCGCGGACATCTTCTTCGGCCTGCCGTTCGTGCTCGGCTCGATCGTCATCCTGACCACCTTCAACGGCTCGGGCAGGGACAACAGCGAGTGGACGATCATGGGCCTGGTCATCATGTCGCTGACCGTGCTGAGCTGGCCGGTCGTGATGCGGCTGATGCGCTCCGCGGTGCTCGCCACCAAGGAGGCCGACTACATTGTCGCGGCCCGGGCACTGGGCGCCGGCACCGGCCGGATCATCTTCAAGCACCTGCTGCCGAACTGCCTCGCGCCGATCCTGGTGTACGGCACGATCATGGTCGGCTCCTTCATCGGCCTCGAGGCCACGCTGTCCTTCCTGGGTATCGGTCTGAGGAGCCCGGTGGTGTCCTGGGGCATCATGATCAGCGAGGCACAGACCCTGATCCGGGTCGCGCCGTACCTGCTGTTCTTCCCCGCCGCGTTCCTCGTCACCGCCGTGCTGAGCTTCGTCACGCTCGGCGAGACGGTCCGCGAGGCCCTCGACCCGAAGCTCCGATAGGGGAACTGAGTTGTCCGACATTCTCGTGTCCGAGCAGTCCGCGCCGGGCGCCGACGGATCCGGCCGCCCCTCGGGCCGGCTGCTCGAGGTCGACGACCTGCGGGTGGAGTTCCGTACCCGGGACGGCGTCGCCAAGGTCATCAACGGGGTGACGTACCACGTCGACGCGGGGGAGACCCTCGCCGTGCTCGGCGAGTCCGGCTCCGGCAAGAGCGTCACCGCGCAGACCATCATGGGCATCCTCGACACCCCGCCCGGCTTCGTCACCGGCGGCCAGGTCCGCTTCCACGGCAAGGACATGCTCAAGATGTCCTCCGAGCAGCGGCGTCGGATCCGGGGCGAAGGCATCGCGATGATCTTCCAGGACTCGCTCTCCGCCCTCAACCCGGTTTTCACCGTCGGCTTCCAGATCGCCGAGCAGTTCCGCATCCGGCGCGGCATGAGCCGCGCGGACGCCAAGAAGCGCGCGATCGAGATGCTCGACCAGGTGAAGATCCCGAACGCCAAGGGCCGGTACAGCAACTACCCGCACCAGTTCTCGGGTGGTATGCGGCAGCGTGCCATGATCGCGATGTCGCTGGCGCTCGACCCCGAGGTGCTGATCGCCGACGAGCCGACCACCGCGCTGGACGTGACCGTGCAGGCCCAGATCATGGACCTGCTCGCCGAGGTCCAGCGGGAGCGGCAGATGGGCATGATCCTGATCACCCACGACCTCGGCGTGGTCGCCGACGTCGCGGACCGGATCGCGGTCATGTACGCCGGCCGGATCGTCGAGGAAGCCAACGTGTACGACCTGTACGCCAAGCCGGCGCACCCGTACACCCTCGGCCTGCTCAACTCGATCCCGCGGATGGACGAGAAGGGGCAGGAGCTCCGTACCATCAAGGGCCTTCCGCCGAACCTGATGAACATCCCGTCGGGTTGCGCGTTCAACCCGCGCTGCCCGATGGCGCAGCCGGTGTGCCGGGAGAAGCTGCCCACGCTGCTGCAGCTCGGCAGCGGCCGGGCCAGCGCCTGCCACTTCGCCGAGGAGCTCGTGAGCCGTGACTGAGAACATCATCGAGGTCCGTGACCTGGTCAAGCACTACCCGGTCACCCGGGGCGTCGTGTTCAAGAAGACCGTCGGTCACGTCAAGGCGGTGGACGGGGTCTCCTTCGATCTGAAGGCCGGCGAGACCCTTGGCGTGGTGGGCGAGTCCGGCTGTGGCAAGTCGACGCTGGCCCGGGTCCTGATGAACCTGGAGCGGCCCACCGCCGGCCAGGTGCTCTACAAGGGGCAGGACATCTCCAAGATCTCCGGAGGGGCGCTGCGGCGCCTGCGCCGGCAGATCCAGCTGGTGATGCAGGACCCGTACACCTCGCTCAACCCCCGGATGACGGTCGGTGACCTGATCGGCGAGCCGTTCGAGATCCACCCCGAGGTGGCTCCGAAGGGGTCCCGCCGGAGCAAGGTCAAGGAGCTGCTCGACCTGGTCGGCCTGAACCCGGAGCACATCAACCGGTACCCGCACCAGTTCTCCGGCGGCCAGCGCCAGCGCATCGGCATCGCCCGGGCGCTCGCCCTGCGGCCCGAGATCATCGTCTGCGACGAGCCGGTCTCCGCGCTGGACGTGTCGATCCAGGCCCAGGTGATGAACCTGTTGGAGAAGCTCCAGGCCGAGTTCGGGCTGTCGTACGTCTTCATCGCCCACGACCTGTCGGTCGTGCGGCACCTCTCCGACCGGGTCGCGGTGATGTACCTCGGCAAGATCGTGGAGATCGGCACCGAGGACGAGATCTACGAGCGGCCGACGCACCCGTACACCCAGGCGCTGCTCTCGGCGGTGCCGGTGCCGGACCCGACCGTGCGGGAGAGCAAGGCGATCATCCGGCTCACCGGTGACGTCCCCTCGCCGATCAGCCCGCCCTCGGGCTGCCGGTTCCGGACCCGGTGCTGGAAGGCGCAGGACGTGTGCGCCCAGGAGGTGCCGCTGCTCCAGATCCGGCAGGGCACGGACCACGCGAGCGCCTGCCACTTCGCCGAGCGCCGGGAGATCGTGGCCACTCACGAGGCGTGATCCGGCCGGACCGCCTGTCGGCGTCAGCCCGACGCCGGCAGGCGGTCCGTCGTTTCCCGGGCCGGTCGCGCCGGTGCGGCGTCCGTCCGCCGCTCATCGCGGTACGCCGACCCGACGGTGGGCCGGGCGTCCCGCCCGGCTGCCGGCACCCCGTCCGGGCCGCCCGACCGCGGCCCGGCCACCCCGGCGGGCCGCCTCCTCACAGCGGGCCGCGGCCGGCGCGTAGCAGCAGCAGCGCGAGCTGGGTGCCGTCGGCGCCGAGCGCCTGGCGGAAGCGTTCCAGGATCTCCCGCTCCCGGGAGAGCACGAGCCGGGTGCCGCCGGCCGCCATCCGTGTCGCCCCGACCTCCTGGGACAGCGCGGCCCGCTCCTGCCAGAGCGCGATGATGGTCCGGTCGATCTCGTCGATCCGTTCCCGGATGGCCACGATCCGCTCGGCGGCCGCCGAGTCGTCGGTGCCGGTCCGGGCCGTCGCGGCCCCGGTAGGGTTCGGGCCGTCCGGCCGGTCGTTCCGCGCCGGACCGCCGCTGGACTCCACCACGTCAGTCATCATCGCCGTACCTCTCGGGTCTCGGGCCGGGGGCTGCGGATCCCGGGACGAAAAAGCCCCGGGCTCCAGGAGCCCGGGGCTTTTCGCAGGTCTGTGATCAGGCGCGACCTACGGCTGCCGGACTCCCGGAGCCGTAGTAAAAGTAGAAGCGCTGACCGAACACGTCGTCGAGTATGCCGACCGGCGGGCGGGCCGCGCAAGGAAACCGCCAACCTGTGGGATCCGATGCCGTCGTCCCGTCCCGGGCCCGCGCCTACCGGAGATGTCCGGCCGGCGGCATAGACTCGCCGTGCGATGCATCCTCTCTTCGACATTCCCGTGTCCCCGCCCGCTCCGGAGTCCCGTCCGGCCCCGCCGCACCGGCCCGGGGCCCGGTCGGATCCGCAGGCCCTTCTCGCCGGGCTGAACGGCCCCCAGCGGGACGCGGTCACCCATGCCGGTTCCCCGCTGCTGATCGTGGCCGGCGCCGGCTCCGGCAAGACCCGGGTGCTCACCAACCGGATCGCGTACCTGCTCGCCGCGCGGGACGTGCACCCGGGCGAGATCATCGCGATCACCTTCACCAACAAGGCCGCCGGCGAGATGAAGGAGCGGGTGGCCGCCCTGGTCGGCTCGCGCGCCCGGCTGATGTGGGTGTCGACCTTCCACTCGGCCTGCGTCCGCATCCTGCGCGCCGAGCACGAGCACGCCGGCCTGAAGTCCACCTTCTCGATCTACGACGCGGACGACTCGCGCCGGCTGATGCAGCTCGTCGCCCGGGAGCTGGACCTCGACCCGAAGCGCTACCCGGCCCGCGGCCTGGCGGCCCAGGTCTCCAACCTCAAGAACGAGCTGGTCGACCCGGAGGCGTTCGCCGCCCGGGCCAAGGGGCCGAACGAGCGGGCCCTGTCGGAGGCCTACACGCTCTACCAGCGGCGGCTGCGCGAGGCGCACGCGCTGGACTTCGACGACCTGATCATGGCGACGGTGCACCTGCTCCAGTCGCACCCGCACGTGGCGGAGAGCTACCGGCGGCGGTTCCGGCACGTCCTCGTCGACGAGTACCAGGACACCAACCACGCCCAGTACGTGCTGATCAAGGAGCTGGTCTCCGGCACCGAGGGGATCGAGCCGGCGGAGCTGTGCGTGGTCGGCGACGCCGACCAGTCGATCTACGCGTTCCGGGGTGCCACCATCCGCAACATCCTCGAGTTCGAGCGCGACTTCACCGACGCCCGGACGATCCTGCTGGAGCAGAACTACCGCTCCACCCAGACCATCCTCAACGCCGCCAACGCGGTGATCGACCGGAACACCTCCCGCAAGCCGAAGCGGCTGTGGAGCGACGCCGGGGCCGGCGAGCTGATCGTCGGCTACGTGGCCGACACCGAGCACGCCGAGGCGGACTGGGTCGCCCGGGAGATCGACCGGCTGGTCGACTCCGGGGACACCCGCCCCGGCGACGTGGCCGTCTTCTACCGCACCAACGCCATGTCCCGGGTCTTCGAGGAGGTGTTCATCCGGGTCGGCCTGCCGTACAAGGTGGTCGGCGGGGTGCGCTTCTACGAGCGCAAGGAGGTCCGCGACGCGTTGGCCTACCTGCGCGCGGTGGTCAACGACGACGACACGGTCAGCCTGCGCCGGATCCTCAACACCCCACGCCGGGGCATCGGCGAGCGGGCCGAGGCGTGCGTGGAGGCGCTGGCCGGCCGGGACCGGATCTCCTTCGGTGCGGCGCTGCGCCGGGCGAAGGACGCGCCCGGCATCTCCACCCGGGCCGCCAACGGGATCGCCGAGTTCGTCGCGCTGCTCGACTCCGCGCGCGAGCTGGCCGAGACCGGCACCCCGGAGGACGTGCTGGAGGCCCTGTTGACCCGCTCGGGTTACCTCACCGAGCTGGAGGAGAGCCTGGATCCGCAGGACGCCGGCCGGGTGGACAACCTCCAGGAGCTGGTCAGCGTCGCCCGCGAGTACACCGAGCGGATCGAGGCGCTGGGCGCCGACGGGGAGCGGGCCACGGTGGCCGGCTTCCTGGAGCAGGTGGCGCTGGTCGCCGACGCCGACCAGATCCCCACCGACGACCCCGACCACCAGGGTGTGGTGACCCTGATGACGCTGCACACGGCGAAGGGCCTGGAGTTCCCGGTGGTCTTCCTGACCGGCCTGGAGGACGGCGTCTTCCCGCACCTGCGCTCGCTCGGTGACACACGCGAGCTGGAGGAGGAGCGGCGGCTGGCGTACGTGGGGATCACCCGGGCCCGGCAGCGTCTCTACCTGTCCCGGGCGGTCACCCGGTCGGCCTGGGGGCAGCCGGCGTACAACCCGCCGTCGCGGTTCCTGGAGGAGCTGCCGCCGGAGCTGGTCCGCTGGGAGCGCACCGAGGGCTCGTACACCTCGTGGGCCGGCGGGGGCGGCGGCGTCGGCGGCCGCGCGGACCGCGCGCCCGGCGGGCGTGCCGGCTTCACCGGGGGTACGCCCAAGGCGACGCAGCTGGCGAAGCGGCTCGGGGTGGACGCCAGCCGGCTGTCCACCGCCAGCGAGCTGAAGCAGGCGCCGAAGGTGTCGGCGGGGGACCGGGTCAACCACCAGCGCTACGGCCTCGGCCGGGTGCTGGCGGTGGAGGGGCACGGCCCGGGTGCCCGGGCACAGATCGACTTCGGCGACCAGACCCTGTGGCTGGTGCTCCGGCACGCCCCGATCGACAAGCTCTGAGGCGACCGGCGAGGCCAGCGTCAGCCTCGGTGACCCGCGGCTGCGGCAGCCGGCCCAGGTGGCCAGCTGGCGTCGCCGGGGTGCGGCTCGCAGGTACCCCCACCCGTTCGAGGAGACAGCGCACGGAACTGTGAGGTCGGCACGTCGCCTCACATTCCGGGGAGCTGTGTCGTCGGACGGCTGAGACCGACACCGGCACCGGCTGCCGCCGGCTGGCGAGGTGACAAGGGGGAGGGACCCGATGAGTGACTTTCAGGCCGTCGCCGACCGCGTCGAGATCGAGGCGCTGCGCGGCGAGTTCACCGACGCGGCGATGATGCGCGACCGCGCCCGGCTCGCGTCGCTGTTCACGCCGGACGGCGTGCTGCGAATGCCCAACATCCCCGCCGAGCTGGTCGGCCGGGAGGAGATCCGCGCCGGGGGCGAGCGGCTGCAGGCCCAGTGGGACTTCTTCGTGCAGACCACGCACCCGGGCATGATCCAGCTTGCCGGGGACACCGCCACCGGCCGCGCCTACCTGCAGGAACTCGCGCGTACCCGGGACGGCCGCCAGGGGCTGAACTACGCCATCTACCACGATCGCTACCGGCGCACCCCGGACGGCTGGAAGTTCACCGAGCGGGTCTACGAGGTCAGGTACCTCGACACCACGCCACTGGCGGGTTCGGCGCCCCACGCGGCGGGGGCGCCCGCCGACGGGCCGGCGGCGGACAGCTCTGCGGCACCCACCCGCCACGCCACGAGCAGCTCAGCAGGCGCCAGGACCACCCGGGTTCCGGCAGCACCGTTCACCGAGCCGGCGCCCGCGCAGCGCCTGGAGCGGGCGGCCACCGCGCTGGCGGCACACGGTTTCACCGTCGAGATCCTCGACGACGCCGCCGCCGCGCGTACCCGGATCAGAGATCTGATCCCCGCGGGTGCCAGCGTATTCACCGCGGCCAGCGAGACCCTCCGCCTGTCCGGCATCGACGAGGACATCAACACCAGCGGGCGGTACCAGGCCCTCAAGCCACGCCTCCTGGCCATGGACCGCGCCACCAGCGCCGACGACATCCGGCGGCTGGCCGCCGCCCCCGACGTCGTCGTGGGCAGCGTCGCCGCGCTCACCGAGACCGGTTCCCTGGTGGCCGCCTCGGCCAGCGGAAGCCAACTACCCGCCTACGCCGGCGGTGCCGCCCACGCGATCTGGATCGTCGGGGCGCAGAAGGTGGTGCCCGATCTGGGCACCGCGCTGCGCCGCGTCGAGGAGCACGCCCTCCCGCTGGAAAGCGCCCGCGCCCAGGCGGCCTACGGGCGGCCCAGCGCCATCAACCGACTTCTCGTGCTCAACGCGGAACCCCGCCCGGGGCGCGGCACCGTCCTGCTGCTCCGCGAGGTCATCGGATTCTGACCGCACGGTCCGGTCTGGGCTCCCCACCACACCCGGCCGTCAGCAGGCCACGTCGATGCCGCGGGCGCGCAGGAACGGCGCCGGGTCGATCTGGTTCCACATCGCGCCCTGGTGCACCTCGAAGTGCAGGTGTGGGCCGGTCGCGTCTCCGGTGGCGCCCTCGTAGCCGATGACCTGGCCGGCGCTCACCTTGTCGCC
This sequence comes from Micromonospora sp. NPDC007271, assembly GCF_040634005.1. Lineage (NCBI taxonomy): Bacteria > Bacillati > Actinomycetota > Actinomycetes > Micromonosporales > Micromonosporaceae > Micromonospora > Micromonospora sp. NPDC007271. The sequence continues at coordinate 56,437 of NZ_JBEYER010000016.1, read as the reverse complement.
GACGCTCACGATCAGGCGGCTCTGGTGGGCGTAGTGGGTCAGGTAGCCGTTGTGGTGGTCGATGAAGACCGAGTTGCCGTAGCCGTCGTTGGCGTTGCCGGCCTTGACGACGGTGCCCGCCGCGGCGGCGTGGATCGGCGTGCCGTCGGGCATGGCGAAGTCGATGCCGGCGTGCAGGGTGCCCCACCGCGGCCCGTAGCAGGAGGTGATGGTGGCACCGGCCATCGGGATGACCCACGCGGGCTTCGGCGCGCTGGTCTTCCGGGGCTTCGGCTTGGCGGTGGCGGTCGGCTTCGGCTTCGGGCTCGCCGTGGTCGGGCTCGGCGACGGGCTGGCCGGGGTGACGGACGGGCTGGCCACGGTGGCGGACGGGGTGACCGGCGTGGTCGACTCCCGGGCCGAGCGGTCGGCGCGGGCGGCGGCCTCGGCGCGGGCCCGCGCGTCGAAGTCGACGACGACCGGGTTCGACGTGCTGCCGTGGTCGGCGGTGGCGAGGGCGACGCCGCCGAGGCCGAGGCCGACCAGGGCGACCGCGCCGACGGCGAGGTACGCGGTGCGCCGACCGGTCCGCGTGGGCAGCCGGTGCCGGCCGGGGGTGTCCGGGGCGTTCTCGTTCTGGATGGAGCTGTCTTCCTGCACGGGGACCTTCATCAGTCGAGGGGCACGTGACCTCGAAATACTGATGTCGGCCCGGATCGAGCCGGGGCCGCGCCCGGGGCTGCCGGCGGGCCCGGCGACGGTCCGGGTCCGGATTGGCCCCGGGCAGGCGGTTTGACGACGGAAAGGATCATGGTCGTCTGTGGCGCCGCTCACAGTTCGTGGTGTGATCCAGGAGACTTAGACACAACGAAAACCGCCCGGATCTGCTGATCCGGGCGGTGAATGGGCGATACGCAGCGTCAGGAAGCAGCTACCTCGGGGTAGATTGCCTCGATCTGCAGGGTGATGTCCACTCCGCGCTCCTCGAGCCACGGCACCGGGTCCAGCGGTTGCCCCTTGACATGGATCTCCAGGTGCAGGTGTGCGCCGTAGGAGTGGCCCGTGTTCCCGACCAGGCCGAGCTGGTCGCCGGCCTTGACCTGCTGGCCCTGCTTGACGTTGACCTCGGAGGAGTGGCCGTAGATGGCTTCGCTGCCGTCCGGGTGCTCGACGATCACCGTATAGCCGTAGCCGCCGAACCAGCCGGCCTTGGTGACCGTGCCGTCGTGGATCGCGACGTACGGGGTGCCCTCCGGGGCGACCAGGTCGATGCCGCTGTGCAGCTTGCCCCAGCGCATGCCGTAGGGGTACTTGAAGTCGTACCCGACCAGTGGCAGCCGCCAGACGTCCTCCTTGGCGGCGGCCTTGGTGTCCGCCCGGCTGTCGCGGGAGGCGCGGTCGGCGGTGTCGGCGCGCGCCGCGATGTCCTGGCTGGTGATCGAGGCCTGTCTGAGCTCGTCGAGGACCGACGGGCTGACGCTCTTGGCGTCCGGGAAGGCGTTCGCGCCGAGGGCGACGATGCCAGCTCCCACGAAGGCGGTGGTGACGACCGCTGCGTAGCGGCTCCGTGGCGGGGTGGGTACGCGGCGGCGGCCGCGATATCTATCGGGCTCAGACGACAGGCGCTGGCGCACGCACACCCTCCGTTGTCGGGGATCCGATGCGACCGCCGACCGTTCGGTGAAGCTCCGTCGAACGTCCGGTGACCGCGTCGTCACCCGTCCGTGGACCTGATGACAACCGTGGCCACGTTAGCCAACCGCCACTCCTGTCACAAGCCAAAGCGCCGAAATGGCGTTTCATTCTGTCCGTTTACATCCGGTCTTGTCATGGCTCGTGTCGCCGGTCGGCTGGCCTGCCTACTGGCCGTTCGTAGCGCAGAGTGACCGTTCGGCGGAGGTGTCCGGCTTCTGATGCACGTGGTCGGGCGGTAGTAGGCCGGCCCGGGTTTCCGGCGGCCGGTCGGCCGGGTTACCGTTCGTTCAGGTGAGGTGCCGGAGCCGGTGAAAGGTGTGCGCTGATGAGCTCTCGTATCCGGGTCGTCGTCGCGAAGCCCGGCCTGGACGGCCACGACCGGGGCGCGAAGGTCGTCGCGCGTGCCCTGCGGGACGCCGGCATGGAGGTCATCTACACGGGCCTGCACCAGACCCCGGAGCAGATCGTGGAGACCGCGATCCAGGAGGACGCCGACGCGGTCGGCCTCTCCGTGCTGTCCGGCGCGCACATGACCCTCTTCAAGCGGGTGCTGGAGCTGCTCGCCGAGCGCGACGCGACCGACATCGTCGTCTTCGGCGGCGGCATCATCCCGGACGCCGACATCCCGGAGCTGGAGCAGCTCGGCGTCGCGAAGATCTTCACCCCGGGTGCCACCACCCAGTCCATCGTCGAGTGGGTCCGGGGGAACGTCGCCCAGCCGGTCGGTTGACCGTTGCCGCCACCGGCCGATGGCAGGCGCTGCGGCCGGGCGTGGTCGGATTCGCCGCGACGAACGTGATGTCGTTGCCGGACCGGATCGGACCGGACCGAATGACCGGGGCCGGCACGCAGCGTCCGGAGCCGATGCCACCAGCAGCTCGGGACGGCGGCGTCCCCGTGGCGTGAGTCGTTCGCGACATCAGGGCTGCAGCGGGTGGGGGCGTCGTCCCGGGGGCGCTCGGCGGCACCCGGACAGGGGGAAGGGCCGGACGCACCCCTCACACGTCCGGCCCTTCTATGCACGATGCCCCGCCGCCACCCCTCGACCGACAGGGCATCGGCCGCTCCCGCCGTCGCGCCTGACCAGCGCTCCGACATCAGACTCAACGACGCCCCCGACGGGGGGTTACGCCTCTTTCCCGACATCCCTCGGACGGCTGAACGGCTGCCCGACGCCGGGTCCCGGTGTGCGGGCCGGCGGCCTGGTGCGGGGTTCGGGGGACGGTGTGGCCGCAGTGCGCGCCGTATCGTGTGCCTGCCCGGACCGCGCCCCGCGCTCGACCACCCTCGGGAGCCACCGTGACCCAGCCGTCGTACCCGCAGCCCGACCCCGCCGGCGGCTGGCCCCCGCCGCCCCCACCGCACCCCGGCTGGCCGGCGGCGCACCAACCCGCCGCGCAGCAACCCACGCCGGGCTGGCCGGCGGCGCACCAACCCGCCGCGCAGCAACCCGCGCCGGGCTGGCCGGCGGCGCACCAACCCGCCGCGCAGCAACCCGCGCCGGGCTGGCCGGCCGCGCACCAACCCGCCCCGTATCAACCCGCGCCGGGCTGGCCGGCCGCGCACCAGGCGTACCCCGGCGGGGTCGGGCCGGCGCAACTGCCACCGCCGTGGCAGCCGCCGGCCACGCCCACGACGAAGCGGATCCCGGAGGACCAGCCGTTCGTGGCGCGGCCGAGCCTGCGCAAGCGGGCGCTGCCCTTCGGCCTGCTGATCCTCTTCATCGGCCTGCTGATGGCCTGCCCGATCGGCATGGCCGCGTCGGCTGGCGAGGGCGATGCCGGACTCCTGTTCGTCATCCCGGTGATCATGCTGTTCGTCGCGCTGCCGGTGGGCCTCCAGTTCTGGCTGATCACCTCCGGCGGACCGGTGCTCGCCGTCGGACCGGCCGGGCTCTGGATCAAGACCCGCCCCACCCGGGGGCAGGCCATCTGGCTGCCGTGGGAGGCGATCGACCGGATCTACCTGCGGCGCTGGGCGCTGGAGAAGATGCTCTGCGTCAAGCCGCGTGACCCGCGCGCCGGCACCGGGCTGGGCGCCTTCACCGCCTTGGACTCCGGGCTGCAGCAGGCGTTCTTCGGCACGGGTTTCACGGCGACGGTCAACTTCGCAGACCGCTCCGAGGAGGAGATCATGCGGGCCGTCGTCGGGTACGCGGCCGGCCGCTGCCGGGTGGGCTGAGCCGCCATGGCGGGACGCTGTGCAGTTCCACACACCGCGCACCCGCTCGGTTGCCGGCGGTCCCCATCTCGTTAGGCTGCGGCAAATGGCCTGTCTCATCTGATGACAGGCGTCAAACTGATTTTCCAACGCTGGTGGCGGCGCGACGGCGCGCCGCGGAGACGGGACGGGACGCGCAAACGTGGACCTGTACGAGTACCAGGGGCGGGACCTGTTCGAGCGGCACGGGTTGCCCGTGCTCGCCGGCGGCGTCGCCACTACCCCGGAGGAGGCCCGCGCGATCGCCGAACGCCTCGGCGGCCGGGTGGTCGTCAAGGCGCAGGTGAAGGTCGGCGGCCGTGGCAAGGCCGGCGGCGTGAAGCTGGCCGAGGGCGCGGAGGAGACGGTGGCCCGGGCCACCGACATCCTCGGGATGGACATCAAGGGCCACACGGTCCACAAGGTCATGATCACCGTGACCGCGGACGTGGCCGAGGAGTACTACTTCTCGTACCTGCTCGACCGGGCGAACCGCACCTTCCTCTGCATCGCCAGCGTGGCCGGCGGCATGGACATCGAGCAGGTCGCCGCCGAGACCCCGGAGAAGGTGGTCAAGGCCCCGATCGACGCCAACGTCGGGGTGGACGAGGCGAAGGCGCGCGAGATCGTGACCGCGGCCGGTTTCCCGGCCGAGGTGGCCGACCAGGTCGTCGAGGTCGCGGTCAAGCTGTGGCAGGCGTTCGTCGCCGAGGACGCCACGCTGGTCGAGGTGAACCCGCTGGCCAAGACCAAGGACGGCAGGCTGCTGCTGCTGGACGCCAAGGTCAGCCTGGACGAGAACGCCGGCTTCCGGCACCCGGACCACGAGGCTCTGGTCGACCAGGCGTCGGTCGACCCGCTGGAGCAGGCCGCCAAGGAGAAGGACCTCAACTACGTCAAGCTCGACGGCGAGGTCGGCATCATCGGCAACGGCGCGGGCCTGGTCATGTCCACCCTCGACGTGGTGGCGTACGCGGGCGAGCGGCACGGCGGCGTCAAGCCGGCCAACTTCCTCGACATCGGTGGCGGCGCGAGCGCCGCGGTGATGGCGAACGGCCTGGAGATCGTGCTCTCCGACCCCTCGGTCAAGAGCGTATTCGTCAACGTCTTCGGCGGCATCACCGCCTGCGACGCGGTCGCCAACGGGATCGTGCAGGCGCTGGCGCTGCTCGAGCAGCGCGGCGAGCAGGTCACCAAGCCGCTGGTCGTCCGGCTCGACGGCAACAACGCCGAGGCCGGCCGGGCGATCCTCGACGGCGCGAACAACCCGCTGATCGAGCGGGTCGACACCATGGATGGCGCGGCCGAGCGGGCCGCCGAGCTGGCCGCGGCGGGGGTCTGATCATGGCAATCTGGCTGACCAAGGACTCCAAGGTCATCGTGCAGGGGATGACCGGCTCCGAGGGTTCCAAGCACACCCGGCGGATGCTCGCCGCCGGCACCAACATCGTCGGCGGCGTCAACCCGCGCAAGGCGGGCCAGAAGGTCGACTTCGACGGCACCGAGCTGCCGGTCTTCGCCACCGTGGCGGACGCCATGAAGGAGACCGGGGCGGACGTCACGGTCATCTTCGTGCCGCCGCAGTTCACCAGGGCCGCGGTGGTCGAGGCGATCGACGCCGGCATCGACCTGGCCGTGGTGATCACCGAGGGCGTGCCGGTGCACGACACCGCCGCGTTCTGGGCGTACAACGTGGCCAAGGGCGAGCGGACCCGGATCATCGGCCCGAACTGCCCGGGCATCGCCTCGCCGGGCGCCTCCAACGCCGGCATCATCCCGGCCGACATCACCGGCAGCGGCCGGATCGGCCTGGTCAGCAAGAGCGGCACGCTGACCTACCAGATGATGTACGAGCTGCGGGACATCGGCTTCTCGACCTGCGTCGGCATCGGTGGTGACCCGATCATCGGCACCACCCACATCGACGCCCTGGCCGCGTTCGAGGCGGACCCGGAGACCGACGCCATCGTGATGATCGGCGAGATCGGCGGCGACGCCGAGGAGCGGGCGGCCGAGTTCATCAAGGCCAACGTCACCAAGCCGGTGGTCGGCTACATCGCCGGCTTCACCGCCCCGCCCGGCAAGACCATGGGCCACGCCGGCGCGATCATCTCCGGCTCGGCGGGCACCGCCGAGGCGAAGAAGATGGCGCTGGAGGCGGTCGGCGTCAAGGTCGGCAAGACCCCGACCGAGACCGCCAAGCTGATGCGGGAGATCATGTCCGGCCGCTGAGCGGTCGCGTGACGTGTCGAGGGGGTCGACCGGAAGCCGGTCGGCCCCCTCGCCGTGTCAGCGGTACCAGTACGGATGGTAGTAGGCGCCTCGGGCCCGGACGATCGCGCTGACGATGATGTTGATGACGCCGAACGTGATCGCCAGCCAGCCGAGCAGCTGGGAGCGCCGGAAGCGCCGCGCGTCCCGGATCGACAGGTAGCCGAAGACGATGCCGAGGATGCCGCAGCAGAACAGGCCGAAGATGATCCCCAGGACGCCCCAGAGGGTGGTCCGGTCCCGGCCGACGGCCGACGGTGGTGGCGGTGGGTACGGAGCGTTCACGGCTTCCTCCCAGCGGTCGGCGCCGCGGCTGGCGGTTCGCGTCCTGCGCTGAGGCTAATCCGGATCGGGACCGCCGACCGGTGGATCACGGAACTCGCCGCGGCCCGGGGGCGGTATCGGACTGCCACCGCTGGCGCGGCATGCCAGAGTAGAGCCAATGTCACCCGTCACCCCTGACCAGCCACGCCGTCCCGCCGCCGGTGTCGCCGACGCCCGGCCGACCGGCCGTGCCGGGCCCCGGGTGCCCGCGCCCCGGTCGGCGGAGGCGCCGCGCGGTCGGGCCCCGCTGCCCGTCGCCGCCGGGGTGGCGGCCGGCTGGGCCGCCGTGACGTCCTGGCTGCCGGTGACCCTGGTGCTCGGGCTAGCCCAGCTCAGCGAGGACGCCGGCTCGCTGCCGGGCGCGCTGCGCGCCGGCCTGGCCGGCTGGTTGCTCGGCCACGGTGTGCCACTGCAGACCGGCGCCGGGCCGCTCGGCCTGGCGCCGCTCGCCCTGACCGCGCTCGCCGTCTGGCGACTCACCCGGGCCGGCGTCCACGTCAGTCGGGCCATCGGCACCCGCGGCGGGCGCTCGCCCGGGCAGGCGCTCACCGCCGCGGTCGCCGTCGGCCTCGGGTACGCGCTGCTCGGTGCCCTCGCCGCGGTCGTGGCCGGCACCGGCGGGCTGCGGGTGTCGCCGGTCCGGGCCGGGCTGACCTTCGCGCTCGTGGGCGCGCTCGCCGCCCTGGTCGGCGCGGTACGTACCACCGGCGTGTCGGTGCTGCTGGCCCGGCGGTCGCCGGCGCCGCTGCGGGACGGGGTGCGGACCGGGCTGGTCGCCGGGCTGCTGTTGCTCGGCGCGGGCGCCGGAGCGGCCGGGCTCGCCGTGGCGACCGGGGGCGGCGACGCGGCCGACATGATCGGGGCGTACCGGACCGGGGTGGCCGGTCAGGCGGGCATCACCCTGGTGAGCCTCGCGTACGCCCCGAACGCCACCGTCTGGTCGGCCAGTTACCTGCTCGGGCCCGGGTTCGCCGTCGGCACCGACACGGCCGTACGCACCAGCGAGGTGTCCCTCGGCGCGCTGCCGGCCGTACCGTTGCTGGCCGGGTTGCCGAGCGGGCCGATGGACGGGCTCGGCGCGGGGCTGCTCGCGGTGCCGGTGCTGGCCGGGATGGCCGCCGGCTGGCTGCTGGCCCGGCGGCTGGCGCGGCTCGCGGCGCAGGAGCGGGCCACGGTCGGCTGGGCGGCGCTGCTCGGGCCGGCGGCGCTCGCCGGCCCGGTCGCCGGGGTGCTGCTCGGCGTGGCCGCCGCGATCTCCGGTGGGCCGCTCGGTGGCGGCCGGCTGGCCGAGATCGGTCCGGTGTGGTGGCAGGTGGCCGGGGTGGCCACGGCGGTCGTCGCGGCCGGTGCGCTGCTCGGGGCCGTCGCCACCCGGCTCCTCACCCGCGATTCCGCCGCGGGAGGCCGGGCGCGGCCGGGGGTAGGCACGGCGAGGGGCGCCCCGGATGCTCCGGAGCGCCCCTGAGACGCCGGTGGATCAGGGAGCGGTCGGCAGGCTGAAGTTCGCCACCAGCGCCAGGACGAGCAGCAGGATGCCCAGGCCGGCGCCGACGAGGCCGCAGATGAAGCCGGCCTTCGCCTGGCCCTCGTTGTTGGCCAGCCCCTGCGCGGCCTTCTGCCGGCCGAGGTGGCCGGTGACCGCGGCGGCGATGCCGACCGGGATGCCGAGGTAGAAGCAGCAGATCAGCGGGATCGACGCGATACCGAGGATCATCGACACCAGGCCCAGCGTGTTCTGCTGGCCCTGCGGCTGCGGGTAGCCGGCGTTCGGGTACGTCGGCGCGCCGTACGGCTGCTGCTGCCCGTAGGGGTCCTGCGGGGGCTGTCCGTACGGCTGGCCCGAGGTGGGCTGCTGCCCGTACTGCGGCGCCGCGGGCGGCTGGCCGTACGGGTCGTGGGGCTGCTGCGGGTTGTTCGGGTCCTGACCGGGGTAGCCGGGCTGCATTACGGGGTGCTCCTCAAACTGGGGTCGACGGTCTGGTCGGTGTCGCCGTTCATCACTCCCCCCAGCACCGGTACGCCGCGGCACACGGGCCCGGAACCAAGGTCACGATGCCGACGCCGGGGCCGGGCGTACGCCAGCACCGGGCGACGGCAGCGTATCGTGCCGGCGCCATCCCGAGATCACCCGCGTGACGCCGCCGCCCGAGGAATGGACGTCCGGGCCCGCCCGATAGGGTGGCCCGGTGACCGAGCCCGCGTCCGCCGCCCGTCTCGTCGTCCTCGTCTCCGGCTCCGGCAGCAACCTCCAGGCGCTGCTGGATGCCGCCGTCGACCCCGGTTACGGAGCGCGGGTGGTGGCCGTCGGCGCCGACCGCGACGGGATCGCGGGCCTGGACCGGGCCGCCGCTGCCGGCGTGCCGACCTTCGTGGCGAAGCTGACGGACCATCCGACCCGCGAGGACTGGGACCGGGCCCTGACCGCCCGGGTCGCCGAGTACCGGCCGGACCTGGTGATCAGCGCCGGTTTCCTCAAGCTGGTCGGCCCGCACTTCCTGGCCGCGTTCGGCGACCGCTACCTGAACACCCACAACACCCTGCTGCCGGCGTTCCCCGGCATCCACGGGCCCCGGGACGCCCTCGCCTACGGCGTGAAGATCACCGGGGCCACGCTGTTCTTCGTCGACGCCGGGATGGACACCGGCCCGATCGTCGCCCAGGTCGCCGTGCCCGTGCTGGACGACGACGACGAGGAGACGCTCACCGAGCGCATCAAGGAGGCCGAGCGGCGCCAGCTCGTGGAGCAGGTCGGTCGGCTGGTCCGTGAAGGTTGGACGATCACCGGCAGAAAGGTCACTGTTCCGTGAGCACCAGTGAGGACGCGCGCCGCCCGATCCGGCGGGCGCTGGTCAGCGTCTACGACAAGACCGGGCTGGTCGAGCTGGCCCAGGCCCTGCACCGGGCCGGGGTGGAGATCGTCTCGACCGGCAGCACCGCGTCCACGATCTCCGGCGCGGGCGTGCCGGTGACCCCGGTCGACCAGGTGACCGGCTTCCCGGAGATCCTCGACGGCCGGGTCAAGACCCTGCACCCGAAGATCCACGGTGGCCTCCTCGCCGATCTGCGCAAGGACGCGCACGCCGCCCAGCTGGACGAGCACGGCATCGCCGGCATCGACCTGCTGGTCTCCAACCTCTACCCGTTCCAGGCCACGGTCGCCTCCGGCGCGAGCCAGGACGAGTGCGTCGAGCAGATCGACATCGGCGGCCCGGCGATGGTCCGGGCGGCGGCCAAGAACCACGCCTCGGTCGCCGTGGTGACCGACCCGGCGGCGTACCCGGCGCTGTTGGCGGCGCTGGCCGAGGGCGGATTCACGCTGGCCCAGCGGCGGGCGCTCGCCGCCCGGGCGTTCGCCGACATCGCCGACTACGACGTGGCCGTCGCCGAGTGGTTCGCGGCCAGCCTGGCGCCGGCCGCGGACGGGTGGCCGGAGTTCGCCGGCCTGGCGCTGCGCCGGCAGGCGGTGCTGCGCTACGGCGAGAACCCGCACCAGGCGGCGGCCCTGTACGCCGACCCGGCCAGCCCGGCCGGGCTGGCCCAGGCGGAGCAGCTGCACGGCAAGGAGATGTCGTACAACAACTACGTCGACGCGGACGCCGCCTGGCGGGCCGCGAACGACTTCCCGGAGCAGCCGGCGGTGGCGATCATCAAGCACGCCAACCCGTGCGGCATCGCGGTCGGCGCGGACGTGGCCGAGGCGCACCGCAAGGCGCACGCCTGCGACCCGGTGTCGGCGTACGGGGGCGTGATCGCGGTGAACCGGCCGGTGAGCGTCGAGCTGGCCCGGCAGGTCGCGGAGATCTTCACCGAGGTGCTGGTGGCCCCGGGCTTCGAGGCCGGCGCCGTCGAGATCCTCCAGGCGAAGAAGAACATCCGGCTGCTGCGCGCCCCGGAGTTCAACCCGCTGCCGGCCGAGTGGCGGCAGGTGACCGGCGGTGTTCTGGTGCAGCTGCGGGACCGGATCGACGCCGAGGGCGACGACCCGGCGCACTGGCGACTGGCCACCGGCGAGGCCGCCGACGAGGCCACCCTGCGCGACCTCGCGTTCGCCTGGCGTGCGGTCCGCGCGGTGAAGAGCAACGCGATCCTGCTGGCGAAGGACGGCGCCACCGTCGGCGTCGGGATGGGCCAGGTGAACCGGGTCGACTCGGCGCGGCTCGCGGTCAGCCGGGCCGGCGCCGACCGGGCCCGTGGGTCGGTCTGTGCCTCGGACGCCTTCTTCCCGTTCGCCGACGGGCCGAGGATCCTCATCGAGTCCGCGGTCCGGGCGATCGTCCAGCCGGGTGGGTCGATCCGCGACGACGAGACCATCGCCGCCTGCAAGGAGGCCGGCGTGACGATGTACCTCACCGGCACCCGGCACTTCTTCCACTGAGCACGGCCACCACGCCGGGCGCGGCCGACCGGCCGGGCCCGGCGTTGCACGTACCGGCACCGGCGACCGCGGGTGCTGTCATGCGGTGGTGGCTGACCAGCCGTAAGTACGACACTCGCCCATTGCCGGCCCGCAAATCCTGTTGCTAGCGTGGCCCTGGCAGCAAGCGATCGATCCTTTCCGTTCTCCCGCGACCCGCTTCCGCCGGCGGCCCGCGCGCCGCCCGCCGGAGCGGCTCTCCTCCTAGCGACAGGTCCGCCCATGCGCGTGCTCGACCGGTTGACCACAGCCGTCGTCGCGCTGGCGTTCATCCTGGTCGGCCTCGGTGTGCCCGTCCGCGGGGAGACCCCCGAGCCCGGCGCGGTGGTCGCCGCCGCGCACCAGTCGATCGTCCACGACGCGCCGTCCGTTCCGCCACCGGACGGACGGCCCGTTGCCGCTCCGGTCGCCACGCCGGACCGTCCCGCCCCTCCCACCGACGACCCCCGAGCCGCCGCGGCGCACCCCGGCGCTCCGTCGGACGCGCGGACGGGGTTCTCCGGCGGAAGCCGTGGTGACCACCGCGCCGGCGTCGTGCTCACCGACGGACCGGACGATCTCCTCCCGGCCGCGCCCGTGCGCGTCGACGGCACGCCCGAGCGGGTCGTCGCCGCGACCCGGTACCGGGCACCGGCCGTACCGCTGCCGCCGCGCGGCACCCTGCCTCCCCGGGCCCCGCCGGCCGCCTGACCCGACCCGCTGGCCCGCCGACGGTGACCCACCCGTCGCTGCTGGAGCCGCGTGGATACGAGTGCCCTACCTGGACGCTGCGCGTCCGATCCCGAACGCCTGCCGTGGCGGCCATCCGCCGCCATGGTTTCCCGCCCGGGCCATCCGCCCGGGACCCCTTGAATCCGGAGGATTCACATGTCCAAGTTCCGCTGGCGCAAGCCGGCGACCATCGCGGGGGCACTGGTGCTGGCCGCCGCGCTCGGTGGCGTCGTCGCCACCAACCACGAGGTGCGCGAGAAGCTGGGCCTGGCCGAGGAGCCCGGCGCCAACCTGCCCTGGCATCCGCGGGAGTTCATGGAGCTGGCGGCCGGGGAGTCGAGTGAGGAGGCCGGCGAGGAGGCCTTCGAGGCGCGCATCATCGCCGAGCAGTTCGCCCAGGCCCGCTACGCGCCGGGCATCGTCTCGCCGGGCGCGTACTCGAACGCGTTGAGCCAGCTCAACGCGCTGCCCACCACGAAGGGCGGCTGGCGCGAGGTCACCAACATCAAGTACGACGGCGACGACCCGCGCTACCGCGACTACGCGTCCAACTCTTCCGGGGGTGCCGGCCTGGTCACCGGCCGGATCACGGGCCTGGCCGCGGACAACAGCGGTTATGTGTACGCGGCCGGCGCGGACGGCGGCGTGTGGCGCTCCTCGACCGGCGGCGGGAGCTGGACGCCGATCACGGACGCGCTGCCCACCCTGTCCAGCGGCGACATCGTGCTCGCCGGGGACGGTTCGCTCTGGTACGCCACGGGCGAGGCGAACACCGGCGGCACCTCGTACGTCGGTGCCGGCGTCTACCGGCTGGCCAACCCGAAGTCCGGCACGTTCAAGGCGACCGACCGGGTCGGCGGGACCGAGCTGGAGAGCACGGTCATCAACAAGCTGCGCTTCTTCGACGGCAAGGTCTGGGTCGCCACCAACCGGGGCCTGTTCTCGCACGCGATGAGCAGCACCTCCGGCGCCTGGAAGCTGGAGTTCACCCCGAACCCGAGCTACCTGCCCGGCGGGGCGAACGCGGGTGACGCGAACGCCGCGTACAAGAACATCGTCAACGACGTGGCCCAGGACCCGCGTAACCCGAAGCACGTGGTGGTCGCCTCGGCCTGGCGCTCCGGCGACGCGTACAACGGCTTCTACGAGACCCGCGACTACACCGCCGGTGGCTGGACGAAGGTCAACCCGACCGGCGCCATGCCGGCCGACGACATCGGCTACGTGACGTTCGCCTTCTCCGCCGACGGCGGCAAGCTGTACGCGATCAACCAGTCGCCGCGGCTGCTCAACAAGCCGGCCGGCAACGTGAACAGCTACCTGGACGGCATCTACGTCTCCAACACCGGCAACCCGGCCGGCCCGTGGAACAAGATCGCCGACTCGTCGAAGCTGGGCAACTCCGGCTCCGCGCTCAAGCAGACCGTGATCGGCAAGGGCTACGGCCCGGGCATCCAGGCCTGGTACAACCAGTTCCTCGCGGTGGACCCGGCCAACCCGAACCACCTGTGGGCGGGCCTGGAGGAGGTCTACGAGTCGACCGACGCGGGTGCCACCTGGAAGACCGTCGGGCCGTACTGGAACTTCGGCTTCTCCTGCTGGAGCAGCTACGACGCGCAGAACAAGTGCAACAAGACCACCCACTCCGACCAGCACTCGGTGGCGGTGGGCAACGGGTTCGTGTACGTCGGCAACGACGGCGGCGTGTACCGCCGGCCGATCAACGGCAGCACCGACAAGGCCGGTCACGCCACCGACTGGCAGAGCCTCAACGACGGCACCATCGACGCCCTCCAGTACTACTCGGTCTCGGTCGGCAGGGACCCGGCGAAGGCCGGCACCGTCGTCTCCGGTGGGCTGCAGGACAACGGCGTCTCGGTGCTGCGGGCCGGCGACGCCGTGATGGGCTCGAACTTCGGCGGCGACGGCGGCGACTCGCTGGCCGACCCGGCGAACGGCTGCCGGCAGGTCCAGGAGTACACCAACCTGGCCATGCGGGTGACCGAGAACTGCAACGCCAACCCGGGCCCGGGCACGGAGGCGACCTCCACCTCGCGGGACATCCAGCCGTACACCTCGCGACCGGGGGACGAGCCGGCGCGGTTCATCGCGCCGTTCGCGCCGGACGACCACGACGCGAACGTCTGGGTCGCCGGCGGCCAGCACGTCTGGGTGAACACCAAGGGCTACGCGATCCGGGACGGCAAGGGCTGGACGAACGTCTTCGACCTGGGTGCCGGCCACACCGCCACCTCGGTCGCCGTCTCCGGCGGCACGGCGTACGTCGGCTGGTGCGGGCCGTGCAACAACGCGGGCTTCGCCCGGGGCGTCGCGGTCGGCAAGATCGACGACCCGTCGAGCTGGCACCAGCTCACCCTGCCGGGTGACTTCCCGAACCGGTTCGTGCAGGGCGTCGGGATCGACCCGGCGAACGCCGCGCACGCCTTCCTCGCGATCAACGGGTTCTCCCGCCGGTTCACCGAGGGACCGGGTGCCGGCTACGGCCACGTCTACGAGACCACCGACGCGGGCGTGACCTGGAAGGACGTCTCGGCGAACCTGCCGGACGTGCCGGCCAGCTCGATCAAGGAACTGGCCAACGGCGCGCTGGTGCTGGCCACCGACCTGGCCACCTTCTACCGCGCACCCGGCGCCACCACCTGGCAGCGGCTCGGCTCCGGCCTGCCGCTGACCGTGGGCATGGACGTCGAGTACAACCCGGTCGACAACTCGGTCTACGTCGCGACCCACGGCCGCGGCATCTGGGCGTTCAACCTCGCCCAGCTCTGACCGCCGAAGGCCGGCCGGTTCCTGGCAGCCGGCCGGCCCTCGGCCTCGACCGCGGGTCCCGCCCCCTATTCCTCCGGGGGCGGGGCCCGCCTCGCCACGTCAGGCGGCCGGGCGTACCTCGGCGAAGTGGCAGGCCGAGGGGTGCGGGTCCGCGGCGCGGAGCACCGCGAACGGCTCCCGGGTGGCGCAGACGTCCTGCGCCTTCCAGCACCGGGTCCGGAACCGGCAGCCCGACGGCGGGTCGGCCGGGCTCGGCACGTCGCCGGTGAGCCGGATGATCCTCCCGTCGTCGCGGGCGTCCGGGTCGGGCACCGGCACCGCCGAGAGCAGCGCCTGGGTGTACGGGTGGGTGGCCCGCTCGTAGATCTCCTGCTCGGTGCCGATCTCCACGATCTTGCCGAGGTACATCACCGCGACCCGGTCGGAGATGTGCCGGACCACCGACAGGTCGTGCGCGATGAAGATGTACGACAGTCCGAACTCGTCCTGGAGCTGCTCCAACAGGTTGATCACCTGGGCCTGGATCGACACGTCCAGCGCGGAGACCGGCTCGTCGCAGACGATGATCTCGGGTCGCAGGGCGAGCGCCCGGGCGATGCCGATGCGCTGGCGCTGGCCGCCGGAGAACTGGTGCGGGTAGCGGTTGACGTGCTCGGGGTTGAGTCCCACCACGTCCAGCAGCTCCTGCACCCGCCGCCGCTTGCTACCCTTCGGCGCCGCCTCCGGGTGGATCTCGAACGGCTCGCCGATGATGTCGCCGACCGTCATCCGGGGGTTCAGCGAGGTGTACGGGTCCTGCATCACCATCTGCATGTTGCGGCGCAGCCGGCGCAGCTCCGCCCCGGAGGACCTGAACAGGTCCTTCCCCTCCAGGGTGGCCCGGCCGGCGGTCGGCTTCTCCAGCCGCATCAGCAGCCGGGCCAGGGTGGACTTGCCGCAGCCGGACTCGCCGACCACGCCGAGCGTCTCGCCCCGGCGCAGCTCGAAGCTGACCCCGTCGACCGCCTTGACCGCGCCGACCTGCTTCTTGAACAGCACGCCCTGCGTGATCGGGAAGTGCTTGACCAGGTTGTCGACGGAGAGGATGGTCTCGCCGCGGACCTTGGTCGGGCTAGCGGGCGCTGTCATCACGGACCTCCTGGGCGAAGTGGCACGCGCTGGTCCGGCCCTCGCCGAGGGCCAGGTCCCGCGGCACCTCGTCCACGCAGACCTGTTGCGCGTACGGGCACCGGGGGTGGAACGGGCAGCCGGAGGGGATGCGCATCAGGTTCGGCGGCAACCCCCTGATCGTCGAGAGCGCCTGGCCGCGTACGTCCAGCCGCGGGATCGACGCCAGCAGACCCCTGGTGTACGGGTGGGCCGGCGTCCGGTACAGCGAGCGCACGTCGGCGTGCTCGACGATCCGGCCGGCGTACATGACGGCGATCCGGTCCGCGACCCCGGCGACCACGCCGAGGTCGTGGGTGATCAGGATCATCGCCATGTCGAGGTCGCGGCGCAGGTCGGCCAGCAGGTCCATGATCTGGGCCTGCACGGTGACGTCCAGCGCGGTGGTCGGCTCGTCGGCGATGAGCACCTTCGGGTTCAGGGCGAGCGCCATTGCGATCATGACGCGCTGCCGCATGCCGCCGGAGAACTGGTGCGGGTAGTCGCCGAGCCGCTTCGCGGCGCCCGGGATCTTGACCAGGTCCATCAGCTCGACCGCCCGCCGGCGCGCGTCGGTGCGGGACACCCCCTCGCGCTGGCGCAGTGTCTCGCCGATCTGCCAGCCGACCGGGAAGACCGGGTTCAGCGCGGAGAGGGCGTCCTGGAAGATCATCGCGATCTCCTTGCCGCGCACCTGCCGGCGCTCCTCCTCGGACCGGGTCAGCAGGTCCCGGCCCTGGTAGAGGATCTGGCCGGAGCGGATGTGCGCCGGCGGGGTGTCGAGGATGCCCATGATCGCCTGGGCGGTCACCGACTTCCCGGAGCCGGACTCGCCGAGCACGGCGAGGGTCTCGCCCGGGTCGAGGTGGTAGGACACCCCGTTGATCACCTTGGCCACGCCCTCGTTGGTGCGGAACTCGATCTGCAGGTCCCGTACCTCGAGCAGGTGGCCACCCGGCGGGGTGGGGGTGGCCGGCACCGGCCGGACAGCGGATTGCGTCATGAGGATCACCGCAGCTTCGGGTCGAAGGCGTCGCGGATCGCATCGCCCAGCATGATGAAGGCGAGCACGGTCAGCGCGAGGAAGGCGGAGGGCACGAGCAGCGGGGTCACCGACTCGCGCATGTGCACCCGGCCGGCGTCGACGTCGATGCCCCACGAGATGGTCGGGGCCTTGAGGCCGATGCCGAGGAAGCTCAGCGTCGCCTCGGCGGCGATGAACGAGCCGAGCGCGATGGTGAGGACCACGATCGCCGGGGCGAGCGCGTTCGGCAGGATGTGCCGGAACATGATCCGGCCGTTGCCGGCCCCGAGCATCCGGGCCGCGGCGACGTAGTCCTGCTCCTTGGCGGTGAGCACCGAGGAGCGGACCACCCGGGCCGCGGTGGTCCAGCCCAGCGCCGCCAGCACGAAGATCACCGCGGCGATCCGGACCGTGGAGCTGTCGCTGTTGACCCGCTTGAGCAGCACGATCGCGGCGAGCAGCAGCGGGATGCCGAGCACGACGTCGGTCACCCGGGAGAGCACCGCGTCGACCCAGCCGCCGAAGTAGCCGGCGAGCATCCCGACGGTCAGCGCGATGAGACCGGTGCCCAGCGCGGAGAGCGCGCCGACCAGCAGGGAGGCGCGGGCTCCGTAGACCGCCCGGGAGTACGTGTCGCAGCCCTGGAAGTCGTACCCGAAGATGGCCCCGCCGGACGGCCCGGCGTGCTGCCGGGCGAGCACGCAGTCGCGCGGGTCGTTGGCGGTGAACAGCGACGGGAAGGCGGCCATCGCGGCGACCAGCACGACCAGGACCAGGCTGATCCAGAAGATCGGGTTGCGACGCAGGTCGCGCCAGGCGTCGCCGGCCAGGCTGCGCGGCTTCTGGGGTGCCACGCTTGGCTCACTCATAGCGGATCCTCGGGTCGAGTACGGCGTACAGGACGTCCACCACCAGGTTGGAGACGAGGTAGACCACGACCAGCACGCTGACGATGCCCACCACCAGGGGGCCGTCCTCGGTGCGGATGCCGCGGAACAGGTTGAAGCCGACACCGGGGATGTTGAACACGCCCTCGGTGATGATCGCGCCGCTCATCAGGTTGCCCAGCTCGACGCCGAGGAAGGTGATCACCGGGATGAGCGAGTTGCGTAGCACGTGCACGCTGACGATCCGGCGCTTGACCAGGCCCTTCGACCGCGCGGTGCGGACGTAGTCGGCGCGCAGGTTCTCCGCCACCGAGGTGCGGGTCAGCCGCAGCGCGGTGGCCAGCGAGAGCGAGCCGAGCACGATGCCGGGCAGCAGGAGCGCGTACAGGCTCGGCTCGGCGCCGGCGGTCGGCGGGAAGAGCTGCCACTTCACGCCGAGCAGGTACTGGGCCAGCGGGGCCAGCACGATGGTCGGGATGCCGAGCACCAGCAGGGTGAGCACCAGCGTCGAGTTGTCGAAGATGCTGGCCCGCCGGATGCCGGCGATCACGCCCGCGGTCACGCCGAAGACGACCGTGACGGCCATGGCGATCAGCGCCAGCTTGACGGTGACCGGCCAGGCGGCGGCGAGGATGTCGCCGATCTGCCGTCCGGTCAGCGACTGCCCGAGGTCGCCCTGGAGCAGGTTCTTGAGGTAGTCGAAGTAGCGGTAGAAGAAGCCACCGACGCCGGTGGCGTCCAGGTGGTACTTCTCGGTCAGGTATGCCCGCTGGGCCGCGGTGACGGGTCGTTCCCCCGCGAGCGCCTGGATGGGGTCGCCCTGGCCGGCGAACATCAGCGCGTAGACGATCAGCGTGGTCCCGAAGAACGCGAGAACCATCTGGAGCAGTCGCCGCAGAATGAAGCGGAACATCCTGAAGTCTCTCTGGAAGGGGCGGAAGGTACGCCGTTCGCGCGGGTCGGGCCACCCGGCGTGGGCGGCCCGACCCGTCGCACGGGGGGTGTTACTTGACGGCCTCGATCTTCAGCAGGTTGACCGGTCGAAGAGGTCCACCTCGACGTTCTTGACCTTGGTCGAGTGGCCGAAGTTGTTCTGGCCGAACCGGAGCGGGATCACCGGCATGTCCTTGGCCAGGAGGTCTTCCGCCGCCTGGTACTTCTTGATCGCCTCGTCCTGCGTCGGGGCGCCGGCGCCCTCGGCGAGCAGCTTGTCGAACTCGGGGTTGCTGTAGCCGTAGTAGTTCGACGAGCCGTTGGTGCTGTACAGCGGGCCGAGGTAGTTCTCCATGGACGGGTAGTCCATGACCCAGCCCATCCGGAACAGGCCGACCGGCTGCTTCTGCTTGAGCTTGGTCAGCAGGTCCGCGAACTTCGGCTCGGCGGTGCCCACGCAGTCCACGCCCAGGTTGGCCTTGAGCTGGTTGCAGGTGGCGTCGATCCAGTCCTTGTGGCCGCCGTCGCCGTTGTAGGACAGCTCGATCTTCTTCGGGCCGCCCGCGGCCTCGTACCGGGCCTTGGCCTTGGCCGGGTCGAACTCACCGGCCGCGCCGAGGGTGTTGTCCCGGTAGCCGGCGACGACCGGCGAGACGAACGAGCGGGCCGACTGCTGCGAGCCCTTGAAGATCGACCTGGTGATCTCGTCCCGGTCGATCGCCATCGAGATGGCCTTGCGCACCTCGGGGTTGCTGAACTCCTTCTGGAAGGTCGGGAAGGCCAGCACCTGGAGCGAGGAGGCCGGGCTCTGCTGGAACCGGTCGCCGAGGTCGGCGGCGGCGGTCGACAGGTTCTCGGTCGGGATGGTCTTGATCACGTCGAGGTTGTCCGACAGCACGTCCGCGTACGCGGCGGTCGGCTGCTGGTAGATCCGGAACTCGACGCCGCCCACCTTCGGCTGCTGGCCGGGGAAGGCGTCGTACTTCTCGACCTCGACCTTGGCGTCGTGCTGCCAGGTGCCCTTCATCTTGAACGGGCCCTGGCCGACCGGCGCCTGCTCGTAGCCCTCGGCGAGCACGCCCGGGGCGGAGAAGGCCGCCTTGGGCAGCGGGTAGAAGGCCGTGTAGCCGAGCATGCTCTTGAAGTCGACGTACGGCTCGGCGAGCGTCACGGTGAAGGTCAGGTCGTCGACCTTCTTCAGGCCGCTCAGCGTCGTGGCCTTCGGCTTCTCGCCCTGGAGGTCGTCGTAGCCGGCGATCTTCTCGAAGAAGTAGCTGGAGTTCTGGCCGTTGGGGGCGTACGCGCCGTAGTTCCAGGCGTCGATGTAGTTGTCGGCCGTGACCGACTCGCCGTTGTGGAAGGTGTAGCCGGGCTTCAGCTTGATCGTCCAGACCTTGTTGTCCGACGACGTCACCGAGTCGGCCGCCACCTCGTACGGCTTGTTCGCCTCGTCGTAGTCGATCAGCGGGCTGAACAGGGCGGACAGCACCTGCGAGCCGCTCGTCTCGGTGGTGTTGGTCGGCACCAGGTGCTGCGGCTCGGCGATTTCGATCCGCACCGACGCGTTGGGGTCGCTCTTGCCGCCACTGCCTCCGCCCGAGCCGCAGGCCACCAGGCCCAGGGTCACCGCGAGCGGGAGAGCGGTCCAGGCGGCGAGCCTACGAACACGCATTGAGTCTCCTCATCTCCTCACGCTGCGCAGTCAGGCCCGGCGCTGGGTAACGCTGCGCAACGATCGGCAACGGTAGGTCGTCGCGGCCGGTTTCGGCAACGAGAGCGTTGCGATGTGGTAACGGACTGCGAACCTCGGGTTTGCTGACCGGGTGGCCCTCTGCTACGGGGGGAGGAGGTAAAGGAACTGCTCATTGCCGCTTTTCAGCCTCGCCGGGTTGCGCCCGGAGCGTGCTCCCGGGCTCCTCGGGTGCTTCCCGACCGGCCGTCTGCTCTGCCCCGGTTGTCATCGGGTGTCCGTCCCACGATGTGGCGCGATACACAGTGTGTAACGGGGAGTGACGAATCCCACGTAACGGAGGGTCACGGTTGGCTGTCGTCGGCCGGGGTCGCGACGCGACGTGAGACGATCCAGACGTGACGGCGACGATCCTCGACGGCAAGGCAACCGCGGCGGAGATCAAGGAGGAGTTGCGGACCCGGGTCAAGGCGCTGGCGGAGCGCGGCACCATCCCTGGGCTCGGCACGGTCCTGGTCGGCACCGACCCCGGCTCGCAGGCGTACGTCAACGGCAAGCACCGCGACTGCGCCGAGGTGGGCATCGCATCCATCCGCCGCGAGCTGCCCGCCGACGCCGGCCAGGAGCAGCTGGACGCCGTCCTCGCCGAGCTGAACGCCGACCCGGCCTGCCACGGCTACATCGTCCAGCTGCCGCTCCCCGGCCACCTCGACACCCAGCGGACGCTGGAGATGATCGACCCGGCCAAGGACGCCGACGGCCTGCACCCGGTCAACCTCGGCCGGCTGGTGCTCGGCTACGAAGGCCCGCTGCCCTGCACCCCGCGCGGCATCGTCGAGCTGCTCCGCCGGCACGACGTGGCGCTGCGCGGTGCCAAGGTCGCGGTGGTCGGGCGCGGCAACACCGTTGGCCGGCCGCTCGGCCTGTTGCTCACCCGGCGTAGCGAGAACGCCACCGTGACCCTCTGCCACACCGGCACGCTGGACCTGGCCGAACAGACCCGCGCCGCCGACATCGTCATCGTCGCGGCCGGCGTGCCGGGCCTGCTCACGGCCGAAATGATCACGCCCGGCGCGACGGTCGTCGACGTCGGCATCACCCGCGTGATCGGCCCCGACGGCAAGGGCCGCTACACCGGCGACGTCGACCCGGAGGTGGCGGAGGTGGCCGGCAAGCTGGTGCCGATGCCGGGCGGCGTCGGGCCGATGACCCGGGCCATGCTCCTGACCAACGTGGTGGAGCGTGCCGAGCGGCAGGGGTAACCCCCCAAGCGCGTCATAACCGTCCGCCCCTGGGCCGACCGGTGCCAGGATGGCTGATACGGTCCGGAAAAACCGACTGGTAGCAGGGAGTGGGACGACCATGGGTAAGAAGGTCACTGTCGTCGGGGCCGGCTTCTACGGCTCCACCACCGCGCAGCGCCTGGCCGAGTACGACGTCTTCGACACCGTCGTGATCACCGACATCGTGGAGGGCAAGCCGGCCGGTCTCGCGCTGGACCTCAACCAGTCGCGCGCCGTGGAGGGCTTCGAGACCAAGGTCGTCGGCGTCACCACCGGCCCGAACGGCGAGGGCTACGATGCCATCGAGGGCTCGGACGTCGTCGTCATCACCGCCGGCCTGCCCCGTAAGCCGGGCATGAGCCGGATGGATCTGCTGGAGACCAACGCCAAGATCGTCCGCCAGGTCTCCGAGAACGTCGCCAAGTACGCCCCGAACGCCGTCGTCATCGTGGTCTCCAACCCGCTCGACGAGATGACCGCGCTCGCCCAGATCGCCACCCAGTTCCCGAAGAACCGGGTGCTCGGCCAGGCCGGCATGCTGGACACCGCCCGGTTCACCAACTTCGTCGCCGAGGCGCTGAACGTGCCGGTGAAGTCGGTGAAGACCCTGACCCTGGGCTCGCACGGCGACACCATGGTCCCGGTCCCCTCCAAGAGCACGGTGGACGGCAAGCCGCTGCGCGACGTCATGCCCGCCGAGCAGATCGAGGAGCTGGTCGTCAAGACCCGCAACGGGGGCGCCGAGGTCGTCGCGCTGCTGAAGACCGGCTCCGCGTACTACGCCCCGTCGGCGGCCGCCGCCCGGATGGCCAAGGCCGTGGCCGAGGACTCCGGCGAGGTCATGCCGGTCTGCGCCTGGGTCGACGGCGAGTACGGCATCTCCGGCGTCTACCTGGGCGTCGAGGCCGCGATCGGGGCCGAGGGCGTCAAGCGGGTCGTCGAGACCGACCTGGACGCCGACGAGATGGCCAGCCTCAAGGAGGCCGCCGAGGCCGTCCGCGCCAAGCAGGCCGACGTCGCCAACATGTGACCCCAACCGCACGAGAGCGCCCCGCGACCGCCGGTCGCGGGGCGCTCTCGCGTTCCGGGCCGGCTGCGGTCGCCTGCGCCGTCGATCAGGACGCCCAGGCCGTCGAGAACCCGGGCCAGGCCGAACTCGTACGCGTGGTCCGGGCTGTACGCGGCGTTCTGCGCGGCCCCCGCCGCGGCGCCGACCCGGACGGCGGTCGGGTACCGCTGCTCGTCGAGGACCCGGGCGAGCAGCGGGGCGTTCGCCGCCCACCACTGTTCGTCGCTCCACGCGCTCGCCTGGCGGGCGATCCGAACCTCGGCCGCCGAGCGGGCGGCGGCCCGGACGAAGTCGAGGACGTAGGTCAACGCCGCGTCCCGTTGCACGTCGTCCAGGCCGGTGCCGTCGAAGGCGCGCAGCTCGTACTCGTACTTGGCCATCATCCCGGGGCCGAGCGGCGGCCGGCCAGCGGCGACCTCGGCGGCCCAGGGGTGGGCGGTGAACAGCTGCCGGTTGTCCTGCGCGAGCGCGGCCACCCGGGCCCGCCACGGTTCGCCGGAGCGGTCCGGCCGGGGCATCCGGGCGTAGCTCGTGTCCAGCATCAGGTCGAGCAGCTCAGCCTTGCCGGGCACGTAGGTGTAGCGGGTCATCGGGGCCACGCCGACCGCCTGGGCGACCGCCCGCATGGTCACCGCGTCGAGCCCGTTCGCGTCGGCCAGTTCGATCGCGGCCGTGACGATGTCGTCCAGCGAGCGGCCCTGGCCAGCATCCAGCCGGAGCACCTGCGCGGGCAGCGGGCCGCGGGCCTGATCGTCGCCTTCGTGGTGGACGACATCGACGCCGAGTACGCCCGGCTCCGCGCCGCCGGCGTGGCGATCACGACGCCGCTCCAGACCGAGCCCTGGGGGGAGCGGTTCTTCCAGGTCACCGACCCGAACGGGGTGATCCTCCAGTTGGTGCAGTGGGTGTCCGCCCCGGGCGAGGCCGGCTGAGCCTCGCGCGACTGGAAACGGCCACCGTCCTGCCGGGCGGGACGGTGGCCGTGATAGACCCGATCGTGTGATCCAGCGGCATCCGGGAAGGATGTCACCGCGGCCGCCCCGGGGGAGCCCGTTTTCCACTCCTGGTGAGGCCGGCTGGGGCGCCCCGGTCAGTTTCCAGTACGCTCGTACTGCTTGAGCACGTGTCCCCCGAGAGGAGCGCCGGCCGATGGCGAAGATCAAGGTAAACAACCCGGTCGTGGAAATCGACGGCGACGAGATGACCCGGATCATCTGGAAGCAGATCCGGGAGCAGCTGATCCTGCCGTACCTCGACGTCGACCTGCACTACTACGACCTGTCGATCCAGCACCGCGACGCCACCGACGACCAGGTCACCATCGACGCCGCCAACGCCATCAAGGAGCACGGCGTCGGCGTCAAGTGCGCCACCATCACCCCGGACGAGGCCCGGGTGGAGGAGTTCGGCCTGAAGAAGATGTGGCGGTCGCCGAACGGCACCATCCGCAACATCCTCGGTGGCGTCGTCTTCCGCGAGCCGATCATCATGTCGAACGTGCCGCGGCTCGTCCCCGGCTGGACCAAGCCGATCATCATCGGCCGGCACGCGCACGGCGACCAGTACAAGGCCACCGACTTCGTCGTCCCCGGCCCGGGCACGGTGACCATCACCTACACCCCGGCCGACGGCGGGGCACCGATGGAGATGGAGGTCGCCAAGTTCCCCGGCGGCGGCGTCGCCATGGGCATGTACAACTTCGACGAGTCGATCCGGGACTTCGCCCGCGCCTCGATGCGCTACGGCCTGGACCGCGGCTACCCGGTCTACCTGTCGACCAAGAACACCATCCTCAAGGCGTACGACGGCCGGTTCAAGGACATCTTCGCCGAGGTGTTCGAGAACGAGTTCAAGTCGGAGTTCGAGAAGGCCGGCATCAGCTACGAGCACCGGCTGATCGACGACATGGTCGCCGCCGCGCTCAAGTGGGAGGGCGGGTTCGTCTGGGCCTGCAAGAACTACGACGGTGACGTGCAGTCCGACACCGTGGCCCAGGGCTTCGGCTCCCTCGGCCTGATGACCTCCGTGCTGATGACCCCGGACGGCCGCACGGTCGAGGCCGAGGCCGCGCACGGCACGGTCACCCGGCACTACCGGCAGTGGCAGAAGGGCGAGAAGACCTCGACCAACCCGATCGCGTCGATCTACGCCTGGACCCGGGGCCTGGCCCACCGGGGCAAGCTGGACGGCACCCCGGCGGTGACCGAGTTCGCCAACACCCTGGAGCAGGTCATCGTCGACACCGTCGAGGGCGGCCAGATGACCAAGGACCTCGCGCTGCTGATCTCGCGCGACGCCCCGTGGCTGACCACCGACGAGTTCATGAACGCGCTCGACGAGAACCTGGCCCGCAAGCTCGCGGCCTGATTCCCGTACGCGTCACGACAGAGCCCGCCGGCCCGCTGCCGGCGGGCTCCGTCGTCTCCGCCGGTCGGTGTGGCGCGCTCCGGCCCCGCGCCGGTCGCGTCACCGCAGGTGGCGCGCCTCGTTGAACTGGGTGGACGGGATGCGAGTCCCATCCAGGAAGGTTGACCGCGGTCGCCTCGCGGCAGAGTGCCGATCAGCCAGCCTTCCCGGCTGTCGCGCACAGCCAGCCGTCCCTTCCCTCGCGGGGGGCCCTGTCCCGGGCCCCCCGCGCCCTGTTGTGCGGGTGTTAGGAGGGGCCCCTTCCTATACCGGAGGCGTTAACCGGGGCCCCTTCCTTTCACGCGGCCCGGAGCAGTTCGGCGGCCCGCTCCGGGGCGATGTCGTTGATGAACACGCCCATCGCCGACTCCGAGCCGGCCAGGTACTTCAGCTTGTCCCCGGCCCGCCGGATGCTGAACAGCTGCAGGTGCAGATGGCCGAGGTCCCGGTCCACGTGCACCGGGGCCTGGTGCCAGGCGGAGATGTAGGGCATCGGCGCATCGAACAGCCTGTCGAAGCGACGCAGCACGTCCAGGTAGAGCGGACCGAACCCGTCCCGCTCGGCGTCGTCCAGCGCCGGGATGTCCGGCACCGCGCGGTGCGGGGCCACGTGCACCTCGAACGGCCACCGGGCGGCCGCCGGCACGTACGCCGTCCAGTGCTCGTTGCTCGCCACCACCCGGTCCCCGGCGGCGCGCTCGGCGGCGAGCACGTCCGCGTACAGGTTGCCGCCGGTGCGCTCGGCGTGCCGCCGGGCGGCGGCGAGCATCGCCCGGGTGCGGGGCGTCACGAAGGGGTACGCGTAGATCTGGCCGTGCGGGTGGTGCAGCGTCACGCCGATCTCCACGCCCCGGTTCTCGAACGGGAAGACCTGCTCCACCCCGGGCAGCTCGCCCAGCGCGGTGGTCCGGTCGGCGAGCGCGTCCAGCACGGTCCGCACCCGCCGCGGGGAGAGGCCGGCGAACGAGGCGTGGTGGTCGTCGGTGAAGCAGACCACCTCGCACCGGCCGCGCCCCGGGCGCACGGGAGTGAACGGGGTGATCCGGGCCGGCTCCTCGGCGACCCGCTGGCTCAACGACGGGAAGCGGTTCTCGAAGACGGCCACGTCGTAGTCGCGGGCGGGGATCTCGCTGAGCCGGCCGTCCCGGGACGGGCAGAGGGGGCACTGGTCGGCCGGGGGGAGGAAGGTGCGGGTCTGCCGGTGCACCGCGACCGCCACCCACTCGCCGGTGAGCGGGTCGTACCGGAGCTGCGACGCCGGCGGCGGCGGGGGCAGCTCGCGCCGGTCCGGCTGGTCGCGGACCGCGTCGTCCCGCTCGTCGAAGTAGATGAGTTCCCGGCCGTCGGCCAGTTCGATCCGCGTACGCTTCATTCCGCCCTCTCGGTGCCCGGGACGACGACCACCAGCTCGCCCACCCTGTCCTCGAGTACCCGGCGCGCGTCCGCGGCCAACCGGTCGTCGGTGACCAGCACGTCGGCGGCGTCCAGCCCGACGATCGACGAGATGCCGACCGTGCCCCACTTGGTGTGGTCGGCGAGCACCACCAGCCGGTCGGCCGCGGCCACCAGGGCCCGGTTCGTGTCCGCCTCCATCAGGTTCGGGGTGGTGAACCCGGCGCGCTCGCTGATCCCGTGCACGCCGAGGAAGAGCAGGTCCAGGTGGAGCGTCCCGAGCGCCGCCACGGCCAGCGGGCCGACCAGCGCGTCCGAGGGGGTACGCACCCCGCCGGTGAGCACCACGGTCTGGTCCGGCCGGCCGCCGACGTGCAGGATCTCGGCCACCGGGAGCGAGTTCGTCACCACGGTCAGCCCGGGCACCTCGACCAGGCGGCGGGCCAGCTCGGCGGTGGTCGTGCCGGCGGACAGGGCGATCGCGGCACCGGGGCGGACCAGCCGGGCGGCGTGGCCGGCGATCGCCGCCTTCTCGGCCGACTGCCGGACCGACTTGGCGCGGAAGCCGGGCTCGTCGGTCGAGCCGGGGCCGGCGAGGGTCGCCCCGCCGTGCACCTTGGCCAGCAGGCCCCGCTCGTGCAGCGCCTCCAGGTCGCGGCGGATGGTCATGTCGGAGACGCCGAACTCGCCGGCCAGCTCGGTGACCCGTGCGCCCCCGGCGGCGCGGACCCGTTCCAGGATGGCCGCCTGCCGCTGCCGCGCCAGCATCCGCCGTCACCTCCGGACCTCGCGACCACGTGTCCACGCGGTCGCACGCGTTCCAACAATGACGAACATTAGCGCGCAGGCGGGGCGCGGCGGAAGGAAGGGGCGGGTCCACCGCCCACGGACGGCGGCGACGGCCCGCGACGGTCAGCCGCAAGGGAAGCGGGGCGACACCCGGCCGGCCCCGGTCAGGCGGACTGGAGGCGGGGCTCCACCCAGCCGGTCTCGGTCAGGTGGTCCATCACCCGCTGGACCGCCTCCTCGACGGTCATGTCGGTGGTGTCCACCACCAGGTCGGCGTCGGTCGGCTCCTCGTACGGGTCGTCGATGCCGGTCATCCCGGTGAGCAGGCCGGCCCGGGCGCGGGCGTACAGGCCCTTGCGGTCACGCTGCTCGCACACCTCCAGCGGAGTGGCGACGTGGACCAGCAGGAAACCCGCCCCGGCGGCGTGGGCCATCTCCCGGGCGGTGGCCCGGGCCGCCGCGTACGGGGCGATCGGGCAGCAGATGCCGACCCCCCGGTGCCGGGCGATCTCGGCGGCCACCCAGCCGATCCGACGCACGTTGGCGTCCCGGTCGGCCTTGCTGAAGCCCAGCCCGGCGGAGAGCTCCCGGCGCACCACGTCGCCGTCGAGCAGGGTGATGCTCCGCTCGCCGCCCTCGCGCAGCACGTCGGCCAGGCCGCGGGCGATGGTCGACTTGCCGGAGCCGGACAGCCCGGTCAGGAAGATCACCAGGCCGCGGTGCCGGCGTGGCGGACGGGCCCGGGCCAGCTCCTTCGCCACCGCCGGCGGGGTGTGCCACTCGGGCAGGGGGAAGCCGCGGTCCAGCAGGTCGTCGATCTCCTCCTGGCTGAGCGCCTGCCGCCGGTTGCGCGGCGGGATGTCCTCCCGCCAGCGCCACTGCCCGTCCCGGTTGTCGTACGCCAACTCCCGGGGCACCAGCACCCGCAGGCCGGCCCCGGAGAGCATCCCCTCGGTGGAGAGCAGGTGGGTCACGCCGTACGCGGCGGCGACCCGGGCGCGGAGCAGGGCGTCGCTGATCTCGTCGCGTCGCCTCACCAGCGGCACCGCCACCAGGGTGGCCGGGGGCATCCGGTCGCGGGCGGCGAACACCGCGCGGACCAGCGCCTCGGACGGCAGCCCGCCGTTGCCCTCCTCGCCCACCGGGATCATCACCAGCAGGTGCGCGGCCAGTGTGCGGGCGGCGTGCGCGATCTGTGCGAGCTGCGGCCGGTGCAACGGCCGGTCGGCGAAGACGCCGAGCACCCGGCCCGGCGGCAGCAGCGACCTGACCTCCTCGGGGCTGCGCCGCAGCCGCTGGAACGGCCCGTGGCCGCCGTCGCCGAGCCGGCGGACCGCGCCACCGACGCCCACCGTGCCCTCGCGGACCGGCCAGACGTCGGCCACGTCCATCGCGGCCACCGGGGCGCCCTCGCCGTCGGTGAGCACCAGCGCTCGGCGCAGCGGGTCGCCCAGCTCCAGTGCCTCGGCGAGGGTCGCCGGCACGTGCAGGGTCACCGGCACCGGCCACGGCGTGCCGTCGGCCAGCTTGCCGCGCCGGTTCAACGCGGCCAGGTCGGCCCGGGTCATGAAGCCGGTCAGCGGGGCGTACGCCCCGGTCAGCAGCAACTCCAGATCGGCCAGTTCGCCGGTGCGAGGCGCGTACGCCGGCGCGTCCCGCAACACGTCCTCGGGCAGCACCCACCCGTTGCTCATCAAACCCCCAACTCACCGGCCGGCACACAGTTTCTCAGCACACCGGCCTCCGGTCGAGAGCGCCACTCCACCTCCCGTCGGCCGGGGCGGCGCCGGTCGCGATGCGCCGACGGCCGGCGGCGGGACGGCGCCGAACGACGCTTCCCAGCGTACGCAACGGGCGAAGCCGCTGGTCAGCCCGCTGCGCGCGAGCCGGCCCGGGAACCGGTGCGCCCGCGCCGCACGTCCGAGCGTGCCCACCGGACGGCCGCCCGCCGCGGCCGGGCCGGCCGGACGGCCGGTGCGAACCGGCCGTCCGGCCAGCGCGACCTGAAGATCCGGACCGTCCGCGCCGCCCGCATCGGCCGGCCTCCCGCCCGGCGTGGCGGACGCTCCGCACCCGGGCGTGCCGACCCCCGTCCGGGCGGAATCAGGGGTATCCCCGAGCGTTTCCTGATACCCGCGGCGGGCTTCCCTTTCTACGCTGGTCGTCGTGACACTGCTCGCGACCGAGTCGCTGACCAAGACGTACGGAGGTCGAGTCACCGCGCTGGCCGACCTCACGGTGTCGGTCGAGCCGGGGATCATCGGACTGGTCGGCGCCAACGGCGCGGGCAAGTCCACGCTGATCAAGATCCTGCTGGGCCTGCTCCCTCCGACCAGTGGCCGGGTCTCCGTGCTCGGCCTCGACCCCACCACCGACCCGGCGGCGGTCCGCGCCCGGGTCGGCTACATGCCCGAACACGACGCCCTCCCGCCCGACCTCTCCGCCGCCGAACTGGTCACCCACCTGGGGCGGATCAGCGGCCTGCCGCGGACGGTCGCCCGGGAACGGGCCTCCGAGGCGCTGCGCCACGTCGGCCTGCACGAGGAGCGCCACCGGGCCGTCGGTGGCTACTCCACCGGCATGAAGCAGCGGGTGAAGCTCGCCCAGGCCCTGGTCCACGACCCGGACCTGCTGCTGCTCGACGAGCCCACCAACGGCCTCGACCCGGCCGGCCGGGACGCCATGCTCGCCCTGATCCACCGGATCGGCACCGAGTTCGGCATCTCGGTCGTGGTCTGCTCGCACCTGCTCGGCGAGGTGGAGCGGATCTGCGACACGCTCGTCGCGATCGACGGTGGGCGGCTGCTGCGCGCCGACCGGGTGGCCGCGATGACCTCCGCCACCGACGTGCTCGCGGTGGAGGTGAGCGAGGGTACGGACGACCTGGCCGCCCGGCTCGCCGCGCTCGACCTGCCGGTGTCCCGGGAGGGGCGGCTGCTGCTCGTGCCGCTCGCCGACGACGCCACCTACGACCTGATCCTCGGCGCGGTCGCCGAGCTGGACCTGCCGCTGCACCGGCTGGACCAGCGGCGGCACCGGGTGGCCGAACTCTTCGCCACGAGGGAGCCCAGCCATGTCTGAGCCGACCGGCGTCATCCACGACATCGGCTACCAGCGCTACACCGGCCCCCGGCTGGGCCGCCGGCACGTCTTCGGCGCGCTCTACCTGCACGGCCTGCGGACCGCGTTCGGCCTCGGCCGGTCCGCCAAGGCGAAGATCTTCCCCTGGCTGGTGCTCGGCATCGTGGTGGTGGTCGCCGCCGGGCTGACCGCGGTACGCACCCAGACCGGCCAGGTGGTCATGACGTACGCCCAGTTCGCCGACGCGATGAGCTGGCTGGTCATCTTCTTCGTCGCGGTGGTCGGGCCGGAGCTGGTCTCCCGCGACCTACGCAGTGGCGTGCTGCCGCTCTACTTCTCCCGGCCGCTGCCCCGCGGCGACTACGCGCTGGCCAAGCTCGGCGCGCTGGTCACCGCGCTCTGGCTGCTGCTCGGCGCACCTCAGCTGGTGATGTTCCTCGGCGCCGCGTTCACCACCGACGACGGGCTGCGCGGGGTCTGGAACGAGCTCGGTGACCTGCTGCCCGGCCTGCTCTACGCGGCCCTGTGGGCGGTGGTCTTCGCCTCGGTCGGGCTGCTCATCGCCTCACTCACCGGCAAGCGGGCGTTCGCGGCCGGGGGCATCGTGGCCGCGTTCCTGATGACCACCCCGATCGTCGGCACCCTGTCGATCATGCCGTCCCGGGCGGTCAACGAGCTGGCCATGCTCGCCTCGCCGTCCACCCTGGTGCAGGGCGTCGGCCTCTACACCCTCGGCGACCTGCTGGCGCCCGGCGCGGCGGTGGACCGGATGATCGGCGATTTCGGCCCGGTCTACCTGGCCGCCGCCGTGCTACTGGTGGCCGGCTGCGTCGCCCTGCTGCTGCTGCGATACCGGAAGGTGGCCGCCCGATGACCACGATCAGCGCGGAGCGGGCGGCCCCGGCCACCCCCGCCTCCACCCTCGACCTCGCCGGCGTCTCCCGTTGGTACGGCAACGTGGTGGCGGTCAACGACGTCACCATGCGGCTCGGGCCCGGGGTGACCGGCCTGCTCGGGCCCAACGGCGCCGGCAAGACCACCCTGCTGCACATGATGGCCGGCTTCCTCGCCCCGTCCCGGGGCGCGGTCACCCTCGACGGGGAGCCGACCTGGCGCAACCCGGGCGTCTACCGGCGGCTCGGCCTGGTCAGCGAGCGGGAGGCGGTGCACGCCTTCCTCTCCGCGTACGAGTTCGTGCTGGCCAGCGCGAAGCTGCACCGGCTGCCCGACCCGGAGGCCGCGGCCCGCCGGGCGATCGACCTGGTCGAGATGGCCGACGCGCAGGACCGGCGGATCGGCACGTACTCCAAGGGGATGCGGCAGCGCACCCGGGTGGCCGCGGCGCTGGTCCACGACCCGCAGGTGCTGCTGCTCGACGAGCCGTTCAACGGGATGGACCCGCGGCAGCGGCTGCACATGATGGCCCTGCTGCACCGCCTCGGCGACGCCGGCCGGACCATCCTGTTCAGCTCGCACATCCTGGAGGAGGTCGAGCAGGTCTCCGGCACCGTCCAGGTGATGGTCGCCGGACGGCTGGCCGCCTCCGGCGACTACCGGACCATCCGGCGGCTGATGACCAACCGGCCGCACGTCTTCGCGATCCGCTCCACCGACGACCGGGCCCTCGCGGTCGCGCTGATCGCCGAGCCCTCGGTGACCGGGGTGGAGCTGGGCCGGGACGGGCTCACCGTCCGGGCCGGCGACTACGGCGCCTTCACCCGGGCGCTGCCGAAGATCGCGCTGACCCGGGGCGTCCGGGTCCGGTCCCTGACGCCCGAGGACGAATCGCTGGAGAGCGTCTTCTCCTATCTGGTGGGGAGCTGACATGTCGACCGTTACCTGGATCACCGCACGCGGGCTGTTCGGCCGGCGCCGGTTCCTGCTGCTGCTCCCGCTGCCCGCGCTGCTGCTGGTGCTCGCGATCGTCTCCCGGTCGTTGGGCGTACACCCGAGCCAGTGGGGGCCGCCGGTGCTGGTCGGGCTCGGGCTGGCCGTGGTGCTGCCGGTGGTCGCGCTGATCGTCGGCACCGGAGTGCTCGGTGCCGAGATCGACGACGGCACGGTGGTGCACATCCTCACCAAGCCGCTGCCGCGCTGGCAGATCGTGCTGCCCAAGCTCGCCGTGGCGGCCGGGGTCAGCGCGGCCACCGTCGCCGTCCCGCTCTACGTCGCGGGGGTGCTCGCCGACTCGGTACGCCTCGGCCTGGGGCTCGCCGCCGCGTCGGCGCTGGGCGCCCTGGCGTACTCGGCGCTGTTCCTGGCGCTCAGCCTGCTGACCCGGCGGCCCGTGCTGCTCGGCCTGGTCTACGTGCTGATCTGGGAGGGGCTGCTCGGCCGGTTCGTGGACGGCACCAGGGTGCTCTCCATCCAGCAGTGGGTGATCGCCCTCGCCGACCGGATGGCCCCCACCGAGCTGCTCGGCACCACTGTCTCGGTTCCGGTGGCGGCGATCCTGACCGCCCTGGTGGCGGTCGGCTCCACCGCCCTCGCCATCGACCGCCTCCGCTCCTTCTCGGTCGCCGGCGAGACCAGCTGACCGCCGGCGCCGGGAGCTGAGCGCGCCGGCCGGGCCGGCGTCGTCTTCGCCCCGTCCGCCGGGCACGACCCGAGCGCGTCGCGTGGGATGGCGAGACACTTCGCGAGTGATATGACGGTGAGGCATATTTATGCCTCACCGTCATATCGCTCAAAGTCTTCCTCGTCCGCACTGGCCGTTACGTTCCGTTGTCATCGGGTCGCCTCCGCCCGGCCACCAGCCGGCGCGGCCGCGTGGCGGACTGGCTCAGAAGGCGCAGGCGACGACCAGCTCGGGGGTGCGGTCGGGGAGGAGGTCGAGCTTGGTGATCCGGCCCGCCGCGCGGAGGTCGTCGGCGACCAGGGTGAGCTGGTCGAGCAGGGCCGCCGGGCCGAGCGCCTCGGCCAGCGGCACGTCCGCCTTCATCGACAGCTTTCGCTCGGATTTGGCCCGCCGCACCTGGCCCAGCGCGTCGGCGGCCAGCCGCAGCAGCTCCGGGTCACCCGGCGCCTGCACCGCCCGGCCCACCTCGTACGTGGTGGGCCACGGGGCGCGGTGCACCGAGCCGTACCGCCACCAGGACCAGACCTCCTCGGTGACGAAGGGCAGGACCGGGGCGAACAGCCGCAACTGCACCGAGAGCGCGGTGGCCAGCGCGGCCCGCGCCGAGTCCGCCCCCGGCCCGGAGCCGTAGGCGCGTTCCTTCACCAACTCGATGTAGTCGTCGCAGAACCGCCAGAAGAACGCCTCCGTCGCCATCAGCGCGGCCGTGTGGTCGTACGCGTCGAACGCGGACGTCGCCACCCCGACCACGCCGGAGAGTTCGGCGAGCATGGCGGTGTCCAGCGGCTCGGTCGCCGGGGCCCGCAACGCGTCGGCGGCGCCCAGCCCGAGGGCGAACTTCGAGGCGTTGAGCAGCTTGGTGGCGAGTCGCCGCCCCACCTTGATCTGCGCCGGGTCGAACGCCAGGTCCATCCCGGGCTTGCCGCTCGCGGCCCAGTAGCGGACCGCGTCCGAGCCGTGCTGCTGCAGCAGGGCCATCGGGGTGACCACGTTCCCCTTGGACTTGGACATCTTCTTCCGGTCCGGGTCGAGGATCCAGCCGGAGAGTTCCACGTCCCGCCAGGGCAGCACGCCGAACTCCAGGTGGGACCGGAGCAGGGTGGCGAAGAGCCAGGTCCGGATGATGTCGTGCCCCTGCGGGCGCAGGTCCATCGGGAACACCAGGCGGAACAGCTCCGGGTCGGTCTCCCAACCACCCACGATCTGCGGGGTGAGTGAGGAGGTGGCCCAGGTGTCCAGCACGTCCGGGTCGCCGACGAAGCCGCCCGGCAGCCCCCGCTGCGCCTCGTCGTAGCCGGGTGGCGGCTCGCTGGACGGGTCGACCGGAAGCATCGACTCGTCCGGTGTGAGAGGGTGGCACCAGTCCGGCTCGCCAGCGTCGTCGAGCCGGTACCACACCGGCACCGGCACACCGAAGAAGCGTTGCCGGCTGACCAGCCAGTCGCCGGTCAGGCCGCCCACCCAGTGCTCGTAGCGGTGCCGCATGTGCTCCGGCAACCAGCGCAGCTCCCGGCCCCGGGCCAGCAGCTCGTCCCGCAGCCCGGCGTCCCGGCCGCCGTTGCGCAGGTACCACTGCCGGGTCGAGACGATCTCCAGTGGGCGGTCGCCGCGCTCGTAGAACTTCACCGGGTGGGTGATCGGGCGCGGCTCGCCGACCAGGTCGCCGGCGTCGGCCAGCAGTTCGACCACGGTCCGCCGGGCGCCGTTCACGGTCTGCCCGGCCAGCGCGGCGTAGGGCTCCGTCGGCACCCCGGCCGGCGGCTCGGGCAGCAGCCGCCCGTCCCGGCCGATCACCACCCGGGTGTCGAGCTGCAGCTCCCGCCACCAGGTCACGTCGGTCAGGTCACCGAAGGTGCAGACCATCGCGATGCCCGTGCCCTTGGCCGGGTCCGCCAGCGGATGCGCGCGCACCGGCACCTCGACCCCGAAGACCGGGGTACGCACCGACGCGCCGACCAGGTCCGCGTACCGCTCGTCGTCGGGGTGGCAGACCAGCGCCACGCAGGCCGGCAGCAGCTCGGGCCGGGTGGTGTCGATCAGCACCGCACGCCCACCCGGTCCGGGGAACCGCAGCCGGTGGTACGCGCCGGGCCGCTCCCGGTCCTCCAACTCGGCCTGCGCCACGGCGGTGGCGAACCCGACGTCCCAGAGCGTCGGCGCCTCCGCCTGGTACGCCTCGCCCCGGGCCAGGTTGCGCAGGAACGCCCGCTGGCTGGTCGCCCGGGCCACCCGCCCGATCGTGGTGTACGTCAGCGACCAGTCCACCGACAGCCCGAGCCGCCGCCACAGCGCCTCGAAGACCTGCTCGTCGGCCGCGGTCAGCCGTTCGCACAGCTCGATGAAGTTGCGCCGGGAGATCGGGGCCGGGTCCTTGCGAGCCGCCTCGCTCACCGGCGTGGCCGGCGGCTGCCAGTCGGGGTCGTACGGCAGGGCCGGGTCGCAGCGCACCGCGTACACGTTCTGCACCCGCCGCTCGGTGGGCAGGCCGTTGTCGTCCCAGCCCATCGGGTAGAAGACCGTCCGGCCGCGCATCCGCTGGAACCGGGCCACCGTGTCGGTGTGCGTGTAGGAGAAGACGTGCCCCATGTGCAGCTCGCCGGATACGGTCGGCGGCGGGGTGTCGATCGCGTACACGTGCTGGCGCTCCCCTGCGCGGGCGCGGTCGAACGCGTACGTCCCGTCCTCCTGCCAGCGGCGCGCCCAGCTCTCCTCGATGCCGTCCAGCGTCGGACGCTCGGGGACGCCGGTGCGGGCCGTCCTCTCCGTGTCGGTCATCAGCCGATGGTAGGCAGCCGGCCCGGGCCGCTCCACGACATTACGTGCCGCGTCGGCCACGGACCGTCCGGGTCAGCTGGCCGCCGAGCCCTCATGACCGAGAAGCCACCGCTTCACGTCCAGGCCCCAGCGGTAGCCGCCGAGCGTGCCGTCGGTGCGCAGCACCCGGTGGCACGGGACGAAGAGGGCGATGGCGTTGCGGGCACAGGCCGCCGCGGCGGCGCGGACCGCCGCCGGCCGGCCGGCCAGTTCGGCGAAGCCGGTGTACGTCACCGGCGCGCCCGGTTTCACCTCGCGCAGCACCTGCCAGGCGTCGGCCAGGAAGGCACCGCCGGTGTGCTGCTCGACCGGGACGCTGTCGATCGCGGTCAGGTCACCCTCCAGATAGGCGCGGACGGCGGCGGAGACCGGGCCGAGGTCCGCCCGATCCCGCAGGTCGCCCCGCAGGCTCGGGTGCATCAGCGGCAGCAGGCTGGCCGGTTCGGCGGTGAAGCCGGCCGCGCGGACCCTCCCGTCCGGTGCGGCGAGCACGCTCAACGGCCCGGCGGGGGTGTCGACGATGGTGCTGTCCAGGATGGTCATGCCGCTCTCCAGAGTCGGATCACCGCGTAGGACCGCCAGGGGCGCCAGCGGTCCGCGTACGCGTCAAGGGTCTTCGGGTGGTCGGGTCGGCCGAGCGCCGCGGCGCCCCGCCGTACGCCCAGGTCGGTGGGGAGGAAGACATCGGGGTCGCCGAGGGCCCGCATGGCCACGTAGCCGGCGGTCCAGGGCCCGATCCCGGGCAGCGCGGTCAGCCGCCGTACCGCCTCCTCCCGGTCCCCACCCGGCGCCAGGTCCAGCGAGCCCTCCGCGACGGCCCGCGCGACCGCCCGAATCGTCTCCCGCCGCGCCCCCGGCATCCGAAGCCCCGAGTCCGGCACCGCCAACACCTCCTCCGCGCTGGGAAACGCCCGCAGCTTCTGCTGCTGATCATGAGGTTGGCGGTGGCCTGAGAGATCGACTTCGCCGTCAACCTCATGATCAACCGAGGCGGTGCCGGTCGCCGACAGGAGGTGGGTGAGGGTGGTGCGGGCGGAGCGGAGGGAGATCTGCTGGGTGGTGATCGCACGGACGGCCATCTCGAAGCCGTCGACGGCGTGGGGGAGGCGGATGCCCGGTTCGGCGGCCACCGCCGGGGCGAGGGCCGGGTCCGCGGCCAGCGTGC
The DNA here is from genome assembly GCF_040634005.1 of Micromonospora sp. NPDC007271. Lineage (NCBI taxonomy): Bacteria > Bacillati > Actinomycetota > Actinomycetes > Micromonosporales > Micromonosporaceae > Micromonospora > Micromonospora sp. NPDC007271. The sequence continues at coordinate 19,797 of NZ_JBEYER010000016.1, read as the reverse complement.
CGTCGACCGCGACCGGGTCCGCGTCGAGGTCGAGCAGCCGTCGGCAGCGCGCCACCGCCGGTGCCAGGTCACGCATGTCGGCCAGGCGCAGCGTGGCGGCGACGTGCCCGTCGGCCGGGGTCAGCGCGACGGTGCCGGCTCCGTGCGGCAGCCGCAGTGCCCGGTGGTACGTCCCGTCGCGGACCTCCTCCACGCCGGGCAGGGCCCGCAGGGCGAGGAAGTCCAGCAGCGCCGCCGCGTGCAACGGCGGCCGGTACGCCAGCCGCAGCGTGATCGTGCCCGCCCCGCTCGCCGCCGGCCGCCGGCCCCGGGCGACCCGCAGCTCGGACGGCGTCGCCCCGTACACCTCGCGGACCGTGTCGTTGAACTGCCGGACACTGCCGAAGCCGGCGGCGAACGCCACCTCGGCCAGGCCGAGCCCGGTGGTCTCGATGAGGATCCGGGCGGTCTGGGCGCGCTGCGCCCGGGCCAGCGCGAGCGGCCCGGCGCCCAGCTCGGCGCGGAGCATCCGGTGCAGGTGCCGCTCGGTGTAGCCGAGTCGGGCCGCCAGCCCCGGTACGCCGTCCCGGTCGACCACCCCGTCCGAGATCAGCCGCATCGCCCGCCCGACGACGTCCGCCCGGACGTCCCACTGCGGCGAACCCGGGGCGGCGTCCGGCCGGCAGCGGCGGCAGGCCCGCAGTCCCGCGCCCTGTGCGGCGGCGGCCGAGGGGAAGAACCGGACGTTCTGCCGCTTCGGCGTCATCGCCGGGCAGGACGGCCGGCAGTAGATCCCGGTCGACGTCACGCCGGTGTAGAACCAGCCGTCGAAGCGCTGGTCACGGCTGTCGACGGCCCGGTAGCACCGTTCGAAGTCCAACTCCACGCCATCGATACTGCCTCGCAGGTCCACGCCTCGGCTGGCGGGATTCGGACCTCGCCGTACGCCCTCCTGCGTCGATCATGTGGTCCGGGAGATCCACTTCGCCCTCAACCTCATGATCAACCGAGCTGAACGAGGGGGTTGGCCGCGAACTCGGCCAGCCGGGCCCGGTCGTCCTCCGCCACGCACCCGCCCGCGCTTGTTTGTCACCGATACAGACGCCGCAGCTCAACCCCGCTATCCCTGACGCGGCAACGGTTTCCGCCGTCGGAAGTGTCGGTAGTGGTCGGTACGGTCCCGCCAACCAACTCAAGAAAAGGTGCGGGGAATGGCGAGCGTGGCCGGGCGAGGTGCCCGCTGATGCGGTCGGGGCGGATACGGCTGGACCGCGCGGTGGTGCAGGGCTTCTACGACCGGATGCGGGTGGTGGCGCCGGCCGCGTACGGCGCGATCGAGCGGGACCGGGCCGACGACCCGGGGCGCGCCTTCACCGAGACCGCCTGCGGCCGGCTCGCCGGCTCGCTCGACGCGGCGGCGCTGCGGGCGCTCGGCATGTGGGCGCACCACTGGTGCATGCGCTTCTACGACGACGACACCCGGGTCGGCCTGCGGCTCATCCAGGAGATCGCCCGACGGAGCGGGCTGGGCTGGACGGTCGACGAGGTGCGCTGGATGCTCGACCAGTCGTACGCGGCCGGCGCTGCCGCCCCGCACCGGTTCACGTTGCCGCTCGCCGCCGCGGCCGAGCTGCCGCCCGGGGCGCTGCCGGATCGGGGCGACGAGGCGCCGGAGTGGCCACGCCTGCTCGCCGGGTGAGCGTCGGCCCGGTCGCCGGATCGCCGCTGGGCCGGCCCGGCAGTTGGCCGAGCACCATCGCGGTGACCGCCACCGCGAAGCCGACGAGCTGGATCGGGTTGAGCGCCTGCCCCAGCGCCAGCCAGCCGAGGGCGGCGGCGGTCAGCGGGCTGAGCGCGCCGAGCACCGACACCCGGGTGACCGGCAGCCGCGCCGCGCCCCGGAACCAGAGCGCGTACGCCAGGGCGGTGCCGATCAGCCCGAGCCAGGCGTATCCGAGCAGGGCGGGCCCGTCCGGCGCGGGCGGCGCGCCCTCGACGGCGACGGCGACCGGCAGGATCAGCAGACCCCCGGCGACGAGCTGCCAGCTCGTCCCGGCGAGGGTGCCGACGCCGGCCGGCCGTCCCCAGCGGCGGGTGAGCACCAATCCGGTGGCCATCGCGGCGGTGCCGGCGAGTCCGGCCGCCACGCCGAGCGGGTCCAGGCCGGCGCCGGGCCGCAGCACCACCAGTGCCACGCCCAGCGGTGCGACCAGCGCGGCGAACAGCGCCGGCCGGCCGGGCCGCTCGCGGAGGACGGCCACGGTGAGCGCGGCGACCAGGAGGGGTTGGGCCGCGCCCAGCACGGCCGCGGTCCCGCCGGGGAGCCGGTACGCGGCGACGAAGAGCAGCGGGAAGAAGGCGCCGATGTTGAGCGCGCCGAGCAGGGCGGCCCGCCACCACCAGGCGCCTCGCGGTCGCCGGCGGGTCAGGGCGAGCAGCAGCAGCCCGGCCGGCAGGGCCCGGTACGCGCCGGACCAGAGCGGCCGGTCGGCCGGCAGCAGTTCGGCGGTGACCAGGTAGGTGGTGCCCCAGATGATCGGGGCGGCGGCGGTGAGCGCGACATCGATCGAGCGACGATGCATGGTGACCACTTTCCTCGTAGCTAAGTAGCTTAGTGCTAAGCTAATCAGCCTCGAGTGAAGGGGGGAAGTGCGAGGTGCGGCACAATCCGTGCGTGGCAACGGACGACGTGGACGTGATCGTCGAGCAGTGGCGCCGCGAGCGGGCCGGCATGCGGCCCGAACCGATGGCCGTCTTCGGCCGCATCTACCGCCTGGCCCGACTGGTCGGCGACAGCCAGGAGAAGGTGTACGCCGGCTGGGGGATCAGCCGGGGAGAGTTCGACGTGCTGGCCGCGCTGCGCCGCGCCGGCGACCCGTACACCCTGGCGCCGAAGGCGCTCGCCGCCTCGCTGATGCTCACCTCCGGCGGGATGACCGGCCGGCTGGATCGGCTGGAGCGGGCCGGGCTGGTCCGGCGCGCCCCCGACCCCGCGGATCGCCGCGGCCTGCGGGTCAGCCTCACCGACGAGGGCCGGCGGGTGGTCGAGGAGTCCGTCGACGCCGGGCTGGCCGTCCAACGCCGGATCCTCGACGCGCTTTCCCCCGACGACCAGGAACGCCTGGCCGACCTGCTGCGGGCGTTGCTCGCCGCTGCCGAGGCGGGCGAGGCCGATCGGGCAGGATGATTTTGATCGCCACCGACCGGAAGGATGGCCATGCCCGCCAGCGAACCGACCATTGTCGCCACCAGCACGGGCTTCAGCAGCCGCCGCCGCGGGCCGTGGGACGCGCAGCCCGGGCCGGTCTTCGAGCTGATGGCCGAGCTGGCGGAGGCCGGCGACGCGCCGAAGATCTGCTACCTGAACCAGGCCGTGGGTGACCAGCCCACCTCGTACACCGTGTTCTACGGAGCGTTCGCCGGCACCCGGTTCCGCCCGTCCCACCTGGCCCTGTTCCCGATGCCCAACGTCGAGGACATCCGGGCCCACCTGCTCGCCCAGGACATCGTCTGGGTCGGCGGCGGCAGCGTCGCCAACCTCTGCGCGGTGTGGCGGGTGCACGGCCTCCAGGACATCCTGCACGAGTGCTGGCAGGCCGGCGTGGTGCTGGGCGGGGTCTCCGCCGGGTCGATCTGCTGGCACCTGGGCGGTGCCACGGACAGCTTCGGCCCGACCCTGCGGCCGTTCACCGAGGGGCTGGGCTGGCTCCCGTACGGCAACGGCGTGCACTACGACGGCGAGGAGCAGCGCCGGCCGCTGATGCACCGGCTGGTCGCCGACGGCACGCTGCCGACCAGCTACTGCACCGACGACGGGGTGGGGCTGGTCTACCGGGGCACCCGGCTGGCCGAGGCGGTGGCGGACCGGGAGGGCGTCGCCGCGTACCGGGTGACCCGGGAAGCGGACGGCAGCGTCCAGGAGACCCGGATCGAACCCCGGCTGCTGGCCGCGCAGCACTCCTGAGCCCGGGGTGCCGGGCAGGCGCGGGTGACCGCCGTCCCTCTTCCCGGCCGGCGCGGGGCCTGCCTGCCCGGCCGTCGCGGCGAACCGCGTAAGCTGGCTCGTCGTGAGTCTCACCATCGGCATCGTCGGCCTGCCCAACGTGGGCAAGAGCACCCTGTTCAACGCGCTGACCAAGAACGACGTGCTCGCCGCGAACTACCCGTTCGCCACCATCGAGCCGAACGTCGGCGTGGTCGGCCTGCCCGACGATCGGCTGAACAAGCTCGCCGAGATCTTCTCCTCGCAGAAGGTGCTGCCGGCGCCGGTCTCGTTCGTCGACATCGCCGGCCTGGTCCGGGGCGCCTCGAAGGGCCAGGGCCGGGGCAACGCGTTCCTGGCCAACATCCGCGACGCCACCGCGATCTGCCAGGTGGTACGCGCCTTCTCCGACCCGAACGTGGTGCACGTCGACGGCAAGGTCTCCCCGGCCGACGACATCGAGACGATCAACACCGAGCTGATCCTGGCCGACCTCCAGACCCTGGAGAAGGCGCTACCCCGGCTGGAGAAGGAGGCCAAGCTCCGCAAGGACCGGGCCGCCGCGGTCGAGGCCGCCAAGAAGGCCGTCGACCTCCTCGACAGCGGCACCACCCTGTACGCGGGCGCGGCGGCAGCCAAGGTCGAGCTGGAACACCTGCGTGAGCTGCACCTGCTCACCACCAAGCCGTTCCTCTACGTCTTCAACGTCGACGAGGCGGAGCTGGGCAACGCCGAGTTCCTCGACGAGCTGCGCGCGCTCGTCGCCCCGGCCGAGGCGGTCTTCATGGACGCCAAGATCGAGTCCGAGCTGGTGGACCTGCCCGAGGAGGAGGCCCGCGAGCTACTGGAGTCGATCGGGCAGTCCGAGCCGGGGCTGGACCAGCTCGTCCGGGTCGGCTTCCGTACCCTCGGGCTCCAGACGTACCTGACGGCCGGTCCGAAGGAGGCGCGGGCCTGGACCGTCCCGGTCGGCGCGACCGCGCCGGAGGCCGCCGGGGTCATCCACAGCGACTTCCAGCGCGGGTTCATCAAGGCCGAGGTGGTCTCCTACGCCGACCTGGTCGAGGCCGGATCGATGGCGGCGGCCAAGGCTGCCGGCAAGGTCCGGATCGAGGGCAAGGAGTACGTCATGCAGGACGGCGACGTCGTGGAGTTCCGCTTCAACGTCTGAATCCGGCACGTTCCGGCAGGTCAGCTACCCCCCGGTGGTCCTCTTCGCCCGCCGCCGGCCGTAGCTTGATCCGCCCCGACCGGTCCTGGAAGCTGCGTAGGGTGAACTGCGCATCCCAGGAAGGCTGACCCGTCATGACTGAAACCATCACGTCCAGGGACGGCACGACCCTCGTCGTCGACACGATCGGCCAGGGCGCGCCGGTGATCCTCGTCGGCGGCGCGTTCAACGACCGCTCGACGGTGGCCGGGCTCGGCGCCGAACTCGCGTCGGGGTTCACGGTGGTGACCTACGACCGGCGCCGCCGGGGCGCCAGCGACGACAAGAGCGGGGACTACGCGGTCGCCAACGAGGTCGACGACCTGGCGGCGGTCATCGCGCACGTCGGCGGCCGGGCCTCGGTGTTCGGGCACTCCTCCGGTGCGGTGCTCGTCCTTGAGGGGGCGATGCACCGGCTTCCGATCGACCGGGTCGCCGTGTACGAGCCGTCGTACTGCGCCGACGAGAAGTTGCCGATGCCTCCGGCCGACGTCTACGACCGGCTCAGGGCGCTGGTCGCCGCCGGGGACCGCGACGGCGCGGTGGAGCTGTTCCTCGGCGAGGTGGTCGGCGTCCCGGGCGGCGCGGTCGCCGGGATGAAGGCCAGCGAGACATGGCCGTTCCTGGTCGACAAGGCGCCGAGTCTCCCGTACGACGTGCTGCTCAGCACGCCCTGGCAGCTGATGCCGTTCGACCGGATCGCCGGGATCGGCGTTCCGGTGCTGGCCGTCTACGGTGACCAGACCGCGCCGGGCCTGGCGGCGGCGACTAGGGCGGTCGCGGAGACCGTGCCGGGCGCCGAGCTGGTGGTGATGGCCGGCGAGGACCACGCGGTGCTGCAGCGGCCGGCGGCGCTGGCGACGATTCTGGCGAAGTTCTTCTCCTGATCTGATCCTCCTGCCCAGCTACTCGCGAACGTGGGTGCGGATCTCCCGGGCCAGGGCTGCCTGGGCCTGGTCGTCGACCGCGAGCACGCCGTTCTCGGCCATGACTGCGTGGAACTGCTGCTGGTCGTAGGGCACGCCCGGGGGTAGCGGCGCGAGGTGCCAGTGCAGATGGGCGTTGCCCTGCTGGCTGCCGAGGCTCATCGCTCGAAGTCGAACGCCGTCCTCGGAGGTTGACCGTCCATACCGCAGGTTAGGTCCCGGTGCGGCGGCAGCGCCTGGGGGCACTCGCCGCCCCTGGTACGTGCCAGACTCGGCCTGTGGTGACGGAGGAGCGGTCCCGGGAGGTTCGATCGGTGGTCGACCTGGTCACCGGTTGGGCGGTTGAGCGGGGGGACGTCAATGGGGTGCTGGTCGTCGGCTCCTGGGCGCGCGGGGCCGCGCGGATGGACTCCGACGTCGACATCGTGGTCCTCACCGACAACCCGCGATACGCGCAGCCGGGCGGCTGGACCGGCCTGCTCGGTGGCGAGGTCGTCCGGCTGGGCGAGTGGGGGCCGCTCAGGGAAGTCCGGGTGCGGCGCTCGTCGGGGCTTGAGGTCGAGCTGGGCGTCGTTCCGGTGAGCTGGGCGGACACCGACCCGGTCGATCCTGGTACCCGCCGCGTCGTCGGAGACGGACACAGAATCGAGTACGACCCGGTCCGCGTGCTGGCCGCGTTGTCGGCCGCCTGCGCAGGGCCGCTCCATCCCGCTTCGTGAGGCTTGGCGTCGGGCAGGCCGGCGGCCCTCGGCGACTCGGCGGCTCACCGACGCCGGCCTGATCACCCTCGAGGAGACGACACCGAGTGCTGTTACGCCCTCCCCGACAAGGTTTGGTACGTGGGCCCGGCAACGAGCCGTGGGAGGGCTACACCGTGAAGGCCGACTCGCCCAACTGGAGAAGGCCACCGAGAGCGCCTGCTGCACCGCGACGGCAGAAGCACCCTGGAGCGGCTGGGGCGCCTCACCGACGCACCGCCACATTACGGCGTGTCGTCATTCACGGGGGTGATGGTCGTGGTGAAAGCGATATGCCTCTGAGTCATAAATATGACCGAGAGGCATATCGCTCAACAGGAGACAGCCCACTCCAGCGGACGCCCGCCACGGCCGGTCGCGACAAGATGGTGTCGAATCCGTCGATCGGCCGGATCGTCATGGTTGGCCGGTTCACTCCGATTTGGGGCGGATGAGCTCGACCTCGTCGCCCGGCAGAACCTTCACACTGCCCTGGGCATCGCGGACTTCGAGGATCGGCACACCCTCGTCGATGTCGAGGGAGCGGCGCTCGTTGCTGGTTGGCATCCGGGCGATCACGGAGGCGCCCAGCGGTAGCTCGACCCGCTGGCGCTCCGGCCGTTGTCGCACAGTCGTGCTTTGGCCCCGACTGGTGCTGACCAATCCCTCGTAGCGCAGGACCCAGATGGCCTCGCGTACAGCGTCCCTGCCGATCCCGTATTCCTGGCTCAGCCGCGCCTCGCTACCGATTGGCGCACCGGGTGGTAGCTCGCCGGACTCGATCCGGGCTCGGAGCAGGTCGGCGAGCTGCACATAGACGGGTGTGTGCGATCGCGGATCGATGGGCATGCCTCCAGCGTTGACGCCTCATGGGTAAGGGAGCCTTTGGCCGAATGGCCTTGTGGCCATACGCCCGTACGGGCTAGGGTGACAGCCACAGCAAGTGATCGGGCGATGACAGCCGCGCTATCACTCGTCGGTGAGCTGCTCTGCTGCCGTACTGCCGAGCTGGGCTGCGGTGGCAGGGCCAGGGTGGGCCGCCCGTTCGTGGCGGGCGGGCGGACCACCCTTCCAATGGGCAAGCCCTCGTCAACGGAAAGGTGGGACACGTCGTGCGCTTCTTCCGGCGTACCGGTCGGCAGGAACGGACCAGCCAGAACAACAAGCCCGGCTACTACCGGTCGGCGGCCTGTCCGCCGCTGCGCCCGTCGCAGGTGCGGGAGCGGCGGTTCCGGCCGAGCCGGTTCGGCCGGCGTGGGCTCGACCCGCAGGAGGTGCACGAGTTCCTCGACCGGGTGGCCGACGACCTGGCCGTCGTCTACGACGCGCTGGGTACCAGCCGGGAGGAGACGGCCCGGATCAAGGACGCGCTGCGGCGCTGGCAGTCCGAGCAGGCGCAACGGGCCAACGCCGCCGGGCAGTACCGCTGATGGCCGAGCGGGAGCGCTTCGTCGTCCACCTGCCGGTGGTCGCCACGGACCTGGCCGGCGCGGTGCGCCTGGCCCGGGTGGTTGCCCGCTGGGCCGGCCTGCTCTCCGCGGCCGACCCGGGCGAGACCACCGTCTCCGCCGAGGACGAGCAGTGCGTACGCCATCGGGTCTTCTGCGATTTGCGGCTGCCGGGCGGCCGGCGCTGCCTGCTCCGGGCCGACCACGATGGACCGTGCGCCCGCCGGCTCACCCGCTGACCGCCCGCCACCCCGGGCGGTCAGGCGGCGCGGAGGGCTTCCTCGACCCCGGGCTCGTGGCGGCCGAGGTGGACCGGATCCCGGCCGGAGACCACGTCCACCACCGCCTTCACGCAGGCGCCGTACTCGCGGGTCGAGCTGATCCGCCACTGGCGGGTGTACTGCCGGACGGTGTCGTCGCCCACGCCGTTGGCCTCGATGCCGAGGTGCCGGCACAGCGAGACGGCGCGCGGCAGGTGGAAGGACTGGGTCACCACCGTGAGGCGGTCCACCCCGAAGATCCGCTTGGCCCGCGCACACGAGTCGTACGTGTCGAATCCGGCGTAGTCCAGCACCACCTTGCCGGTCGGCACGCCCCGCTCGACCAGCCAGCGCCGCATCGCCTCGGGCTCGTTATAGTCGGCGTGCATGTTGTCGCCGGACACCAGGATCGCCCGGACCTTGCCGGCGTCGAACAGCCGCTGCGCGAGTTCCAGCCGGGCGGCGAGGTACGGCGAGGGGTTGCCGTCCGCCTCCACCTTGGCACCCAGCACGAGGGCGACCGGCGCCTCCGGCACGGTGGCCTCGCTGAAGATGTGGCCCTCGGCGCCACCGCGGATCCAGGCCACGCTGGCCGCGCCGGCCCCGGTCGCCAGCACCGTGCCGACGGCGACCGCGACCAGTGCCCAGCGCAACCGGCGAGCGGTGCACCACTGTTTGACGACTGCCAACCATCCCCGCATGTGGACGAGTATCTCAGGCGGGCGCATCCGTGGGGGCCGCCCGTCACGCGGGCCGCTGCCGGACCGGAGCCGCCGGCCCTGGCCGGGGTCAGCTGGCTCAGCTCAGGCCGCCGCCCGGGCGACGACGATCAGCTCACCGTCGTCGCTCGCGCCGACCGGCTCGCCGGCCCAGCCGCCGTACATTCGCTCGACGGTGAAGCCGGCGGCGGCGAGGGATGCCCGCAGCTCCGCCTCGGTCCGGAACCGGAGCGAGCCCGGGCTGCGGAGCTCCTCGCCGCCGGGGAGGGCGTAGTGGTGCAGGAAGCTGACCCGGCCGTCGCGTACCTCGGTCAACTCGGTCCAGGCGTCCACCGTCGTGCCGTCGGGCAGGGCGAGCCGGCGGCGGGACGCGTCCGGGGTCCAGCGCTCCCAGCGGCGGGCCGCCGGGTCGCGCGAGTCGAAGGCCAGCCAGCCGCCGTCGACCAGCGCGCGCCGCAGGTCGGCGAGGGTACGCGCCCACTCGTCGTCATCCCGGATCTCCTGCGCCACGTGGCTGGTCAGCAGGGCCACGTCGTACGCGGCATCGGGCAGGCCGGCGGAGGTGCCCCGGATCCAGGTGACGCGGCCCGCGCCCGGCTTGGCGCGGGCCGCGTCGAGGGACGCCCGCTGCGGCTCGACCCCGGTCACGGTGTGGCCGGCGGCGGCCAACGCCAGGGCGAGCCGGCCGGTCCCGCAGCCCAGATCGAGCACCCGGGCCCCGGGGGTCTCGGCGACGGTGCCCAGGAAGAAGTCGTCGTCCCGCCCCCACGCGTTCTCCGCGTCGTAGAGGACGGGCAAACGGGGATCCACCGGCGTCACGCCGCGTCGTTGCGCCGGATGATCTCGGTGACCACCCGTTCCAGTTCGACCCGCTTGGCCTCGACGTCCGCCAGGTCGGCGAAGTACGCCATCCGGCGGTCCGGCCACGCGCCCTCGAGCAACGGGCTGCCGATGGTGGCCAGGTGCGGATTGTGGAAGACCAGGTGCACCCGCTTGCGGTCCCGGAGGTTGAAGGTGGCGATGTAGTCGCCCCGGCTGAACGACGGCGCCCTCCACTTGATCTGTTCGGTGATCCGCTCGTCGACCCCGGTGATGATCGCCCGCAGCGCGACCACCTCGGCCTTGAACGGATGGTCCAGCTCGGCCAGGAACCGGTCGACGTCGGCCGGCCGGTGTGCGTGCAGATCCGCCATGACTGATCAGGATAGGGGTCAGGAGATGTGGTGGAGGATCACGTTGTGCACGTGGTGGCTCTTCTGCGCGCCCCGGAACTCGACCTCGTAGGTCTGTGAGCCGACGTGGATCGCGATCGCCCCGGTGGAGAAGAACGAACCGCCCCACGACTTGTTGCTCACCACGCTGACGCTTGTGATCTTCGAGTACGGGATGCTGGTGATGGCGTACCGCTTGCCGATGAAGGAGCGGTCCTGGATGATCACGCGGCGGTCGGTCAGGCCGATGAAGCCGGTGCCGGCCCCGACCGCGTCGTAGACGGCGATGATCTGTTCACCGGCCAGCAGCCCGCTCTGGATCTGCTGGAACTGCTCCTTGCGGTCGTACGTCGGGGTGGTCATGCCCTACGACGGTAGGCGGGGCGTGCCAGTCGGCTCAGGGCTGCGTGACGGCGCGGACCGCGTCCTCGATGCGGGCGGCGAGCAGGACCTCACCCTCGGTCAGCGGCTCGCCGTCGCCGTGGCCCACCTTGATCTGCGTACGGTCGGCGCGGCGGCTGATCTCGGGCCGCAGGCGCAGCGCGTCGGCGACGACCTTGACCCGCTCGGTCAACGCGGCGTGCTGGGTGTCGTCCAGGACGAGTGTGCGACGGATCTGCTCGCCCTCGCGGGTCCACCCGGACAGCAGGGTGAGAGCGTCGGTGAGATAGTCCTGCTTGGCCCGGCTGCTGAACAGCACACGCATCACCGCACCTCCCACGCGTCGTTGCCGGCTTGTGGCCAAATCGTCGCCGTCCCGTGTCCTAGTCGACGCACTCTAGTCTGTCGCCGCGTGGGTGGGGTGTCCACGCCCACACTTCCGGGTTCTGCTGACCTGACGGCGAGCTCAGCTACCCGAACCGCCGATTGATCTGGCACCCTGGACGGCCGTGTGGACCGAACGGGCTAGCGGCAGCGGGCAGAGTGATCGGCGTGAGCCGAAGGTGATCGTCGGGGCGGCCATCATCGCGGACGACAGGGTGCTCGCCTGCGCCCGCTCCGCGCCCCCCGAGGTGGCCGGCCGCTGGGAGTTCCCGGGCGGCAAGGTCGAGCCGGGGGAGGCCGAGACCGCCGCGCTGGTCCGCGAGTGCGCCGAGGAACTCGGCGTACGCGTGGAGATCGGCACGCGGGTCGGCCGCGACGTCCGGATGGCCCACGGCCGCTCGGTCCTCCGGGTGTACACGGCGCGCCTGCTCCACGGTGACCAGCCGAAGGCCCTGGAGCACTCGGAGCTGCGCTGGCTCTCCGCGGCCGAACTCGACAGCGTCCCCTGGCTGCCCGCCGACGCGCCGATCGTCGCCGCCCTCCGCCCGCTGCTCGCCGAGTCCTGAGCGGGACCGGACACCGGGTCGGAAACGGGACGGGGGCCGCCGGCATCTGCCGCGACCCCCGTCATCGTCCGCTCGTCCTCAGTGCTTCGGCTCGTCCTGCTGCGGGTGAGCGAAGTTGAGGTGCTGGGGCGGCAGCGGGAACCGCACGTCGTCGCCGAACGGCGACGGCGCGGCGGCCTTGTCGAAGGTCAGTTCGGTCAGCGGCAGCCGGCCGTTGGCGTCGACGGCGGGTGCCGTCGGGTGCGGCACCTCGCGGTGCCAGTTGACGCCCTGCTGCGCCTGCACCTCGGACCGCGTGTCGTGCGAGCCGCCGGCGTGCGAGTGCACCGCCGGGTCGTTGCCCGCCGTCGCGGCGCCGCTGTGATGCCCGCTGGTCACGCTGGTCTGAGGCACCTGACCCCTCCGGAAGATCTTGCTACCAAGCCACACGAGGGGATCGTACCTGCGGTCGACGACCCGCTCCTTCATGGGGATGATCCCGTTGTCCGTGATCTTGATGTGCTCCGGGCAGACCTCGGTGCAGCACTTGGTGATGTTGCAGTAGCCGAGTCCCATCTCGGACTGCGCGTACTCCTTGCGGTCGGTCTTCGCGTCGAGCGGGTGCATGTCCAGCTCGGCGGCCCGGATGAAGTACCGGGGACCGGAGAACGCCGACTTGTTCTCCTCGTGGTCGCGGATCACGTGGCAGACGTTCTGGCACAGGAAGCACTCGATGCACTTGCGGAACTCCTGCGAGCGCTCGACGTCCACCTGCTGCATCCGGTACTCGCCGGGCGCCACGCCGGCCGGCGGCGCGAACGCCGGGGTCTCCCGAGCCTTCTCGTAGTTGAACGAGACGTCGGTGACCAGGTCCCGGATGATCGGGAACGTCCGCAGCGGGGTGACCGTGACGGTCTCGTCCTCCTCGAACGTCGACATCCGGGTCATGCAGCTCAGCCGGGGCTTGCCGTTGATCTCCATGGAGCAGGAGCCGCACTTGCCGGCCTTGCAGTTCCACCGGCAGGCCAGGTCCGGCGCTTCCGTGTTCTGCAGCCGGTGGATGACGTCGAGGACCACCTCGCCCTCGTTGACCTCGACCGTGTAGTCCTGCAGGTCGCCGCCGGTCTCGTCGCCCCGCCAGATGCGGAACTGTCGCTTGGTCCCCATTACTTGCCCGCCTCCTCGGTGAGGGCGTCGAACTCGGCGAGTTCCTCGTCGGTCAGGTACTTGGCCAGCTCCGCCCGGTCGAAGAGGGCGAGCAGCTGCGAGCGCATCTTCGGCAGCGGCTTGTGCGCCAGGCGGACCTGGTCGCCGTCCAGCGAGCAGACCAGGTTCACCCGGCGCCACTTCGCGTCCATCGTCGGGAAGTCCTCCCGGGTGTGCCCGCCGCGCGACTCCTGCCGCTCCAGCGCGGCCTTCGCCGTGCACTCCGAGACCACCAGCATGTTGCGCAGGTCCAGCGCCAGGTGCCAGCCCGGGTTGTAGCGCCGGCCGCCGGCCGCGCTCACCTTGGCCACCCGCTCCCGCAGCTCGGCCAGCCGGCCCAGCGCGTCCACCAGCTCGCCTTCCCGCCGGATGATCCCGACCAGATCCCCCATCACGGCCTGGAGGTCCTGCTGGAGGGTGTACGGGCTCTCGCCGGTGTCCCGCTGCAGCGGCGCGAGGGCCGTCTCCACCGCGGCCTCCACCGCCGCCACCGAGACCGTCGGGCGCGCGGTGAGCTGATCGGTGTACGAGGCGGCGTGGCCGCCCGCCCGCTTGCCGAAGACCAGCAGGTCGGACAGGGAGTTGCCGCCGAGCCGGTTGGAACCGTGCATCCCGCCGGAGACCTCGCCGGCGGCGAACAGCCCCTGGACCGTGCCCGCCGCCGCGCCGGAGTCCGGGTCCACCTCGACGCCGCCCATCACGTAGTGACAGGTCGGGCCGACCTCCATCGGCTCCTTGGTGATGTCGACGTCGGCCAGCTCCTTGAACTGGTGGTACATCGACGGCAGGCGGCGGCGGATCTCCTCGGCCGGCAGCCGGGAGGCGATGTCCAGGTAGACGCCGCCGGCCGGCGTACCCCGACCGGCCTTGACCTCGCTGTTGATCGCGCGGGCGACCTCGTCGCGGGGCAGCAGCTCGGGCGGACGCCGGTTGTTGTCCGGGTCGGTGTACCAGCGGTCGGCCTCCGCCTCGTTGTCCGCGTACTGCTTGCGGAACACGTCCGGCACGTAGTCGAACATGAACCGCTTGCCCTCGGAGTTCTTCAGCACCCCGCCGTCACCGCGGACCGACTCGGTGACCAGGATGCCCTTCACCGAGGGCGGCCAGACCATGCCGGTCGGGTGGAACTGGAGGAACTCCATGTTGATCAGCGTCGCCCCGGCGCGCAGCGCCAGCGCGTGGCCGTCCCCGGTGTACTCCCAGGAGTTCGAGGTGACCTTGTAGGAGCGCCCCACGCCGCCGGTGGCCAGCACCACGGCCGGCGCCTCGAAGAGGACGAACTCGCCGGACTCCCGGTAGTAGCCGAACGCGCCGGCGATCCGGTCGCCGTCGAGCAGCAGCTCGGTGATGGTGGTCTCGGCGAAGACCTTGATCCGCGCCTCGTAGCTGCCGAACTCCTGCTTGTCCTCCTGCTGGAGGGAGACGATCTTCTGCTGGAGGGTACGGATCAGCTCCAGCCCGGTCCGGTCGCCGACGTGCGCCAGCCGGGGGTACTCGTGGCCGCCGAAGTTGCGCTGGGAGATCTTCCCGTCCTTCGTGCGGTCGAAGAGCGCACCGTACGTCTCCAGCTCCCAGATCCGCTGCGGCGACTCCTTCGCGTGCAGCTCGGCCATCCGGAAGTTGTTGAGGAACTTGCCGCCGCGCATGGTGTCGCGGAAGTGCACCTGCCAGTTGTCCCGGGGGTTCACGTTCCCCATCGCGGCGGCGGCGCCGCCCTCGGCCATCACCGTGTGCGCCTTGCCGAACAGCGACTTCGAGATGATCGCGGTCTTCTTGCCGGCCAGCCGGGCCTCGATCGCCGCGCGCAGGCCGGCGCCACCGGCCCCGATCACGACGACGTCGTAGTGGTGTCGTTCGATTCGCGTCTCAGTCATGTCCAAGGGCCTCTAGTTGATGAACCGCAGGTCGGGGAACCACTCGGCCGCGATCGCCATGACGTAGAAGTCGGTCAGCGCCAGGGTGCCGAGGGTGATCCAGGCGAGCTGCATGTGTCGGACGTTCAGCCAGGAGACGAAGGTCCAGGCCTTGTAGCGCACCGGGTGCTTCGAGAAGTGCTTGAGCCGGCCGCCGATGATGTGCCGGCAGGAGTGGCAGGAGATGGTGTACGCCCAGAGCATCACCACGTTGCCGATCAGGATCAGGTTGCCCAGCCCGAAGCCGAAGCCCTTGGGGGAGTGGAACGCGTAGAAGACGTCGTACGTGTTGATCGCCGAGATGATCGCCGCGGCGTAGAAGAAGTAGCGGTGCAGGTTCTGCCCGAGCAGCGGGAACCGGGTCTCCCCGCCGTACGCGGCGTGCCCGTCGGGGACGGCGCAGGCCGGCGGCGAGAGCCAGAACGACCGGTAGTAGGCCTTGCGGTAGTAGTAGCAGGTCAGCCGGAACAGCAGCAGGAACGGCAGGGTCAGCGCCGCGTCCGGGATGATCCACCAGTCCGGCAGGAAGGTGCCCATGTGCGCGGAGCCCGCACCGCACCGCTCGGTCAGGCAGGGCGAGTAGAACGGCGTCAGGTAGTGGTACTTCTCGACCCAGAACCAGTCGTGCATGAAGACCCGGACCGTCGCGTAGATGACCCAGGCGCTGAGGCCGACGACGGTGATCAGTGGCGCGAACCACCAGCGGTCGGTTCGCAACGTCTTCGCCGCGATCGCGGCGCGCGCCCGCGCCCCGAGCGGCCTCGTTGCCGTTGATGTCATTCGAGTCTCCCTGACGGCGCCCTCGCGGGCGGCGGATCACCTTCCGTTACCGGCCAGCGGACCGGTGAGACCGCGTCCACTGCCACGTCTTGCGCACGCGTGCGACCACGCCGACGAACCGGCGTAGCTAAATGACACACGTTACGCCGATCTTCGCGGCGTGGCCGCGCATCGCAGTGTCCCGTGTGTCCCGCAGGTTGGAAAGACCTGAGCCATGATCAATATCTGAAGAGGCTCCCGGTCAGTCCCGAAAAGGAAGGTGTGGTCAGCCCGACGCGCCGCCGGTGAAGTTCCACGACGCCAGCCGCAGCGGCGGCGCCTCCCACCAGGAGCCGTCGACCCGGTCCGGCTGGCGGACCGGCTGCCGGCCCAGGCCGAGCACCTGGCCCGGTCCCAGCGCCCGGGGGTACGACTCGGTGAAGCGGAAGTCGCGGACCGGCCGGGTGGGCACCCCGTCCTCGACCAGCCAGACCCCGTTGCGGGTCAGCCCGGTGATGACCAGCCGCTTCGGGTCGAGCACCCGGGTGTACCAGAAGTCGCTGACCAGCAGCCCGCGCTCCACCCCGGCGACCAGCGCCCCGGTGTCCGCATCGGCCACCGCACCGGGCGGTGCGCCACCGCCGGGCGTGCCACCGGGTGTCCCGCCGACGGGCGACGGGCTGTCCCCACCGACCGCGCGGGCGGCGGCGGGAAGCAGGCGGAGGTTGTGCGGGATCGGGCCGAAGGTGGCGGCCCCGGGCATCCCGTGACCGGTGGAGGCGGCCGCCGCCTCGGCGCCGCTGCGCCGGTCGTGCGCCACCGCCGTCGTGGTGCCGGCGTCGACCAGGGTCAGCGCGTGCCGGGGCGTGCCCTCCATGTCGTACGGCAGGGCGGAGGCGTGCAGCGGGTCGTCGACCAGGGTCACCGCGGGATCGAACTGGACGGTGCCGAGCTCGGCGAAGGACTGCCGCTCGGCGTACCGCTTGCCGTTGAAGCCGTACCAGGCGAGATTCTGCAGCAGGTCGGCGACGGCGGCCGGTTCGAGCACCACCTCGTACCGGCCCGGAGGCAGCTCGACCGGGTCCGCCGCCGCCCGCGCCTTCGCCGCCGCCCGGGCGCCGAGCGCCGCCCCGTCCAGGTCGCCGAGCCGGTCGGCGCAGCGCCGGGCCACCCCGTCGGCCCCGCCGCTACGCGCGATGCCGTCCATCGCCGCCTCGGCGGTACGCCCCACCGTCGAGTGCCCGGCCGAGTTGGCGAACGCCCCCGACCGGTACGCCGTCCGGCAGAAGCCGGCCGTCTCCAGCCCACCGGCAGCGTCCACGAAGGCGCGTACCCGGGCGGCCCGCTCGTCGGGCGACGCGTACGCGGTGGCCTCGTCGAAGACCGTGCCCGGCGGGACCGGCGACGGCGGGGCCAGCCCCGGCCAGGCCGGGTCGGTCGGGACGAGCCGGGCCGCCGCCAGGGTCCGCTCGACCAACGCGGCCAGCCCTTCGGGGTCGAGCAGGCTGCCGGTGCCGGCGGCCGTCCGCCCGTCGACGTGCAGCCGCAGCCGCACCGCGGTGCCCGACTCGGCGACGTTCTGATGGATGAACGAGTTCGCGAACCGGGTCAGCGCCAGGTCGGTGCGGGTCACCGTGACCTCGGCCTGCGCGTCCGGCCCGGCGAGTCGGCGGACCAACTCGACGACCTGGCCGGCGACGTCCAACTCGGTCATGCCCGTACCCCCACCCGGACGTTGCGGAAGCGGGCCGGGGCCGCCGGGTGGCCGGTGTGCCCGACCTGGCCGGGCTGCCCCTTGCCGCAGTTCGGCGTGCCCCAGGGGACGATCTCCGAGGAGAGCATGTCCATCGAGCGCCAGAAGACCGGCCCGATCCCGGTGTAGGTGGGGTTGCGCAGCATCCGCCCCCGCCGGCCCTTCTTCACCTCCCAGCCGACCTCGCAGCCGAACTGGAAGTTGAGCCGCTTGTCGTCGATCGACCAGGAACGGTTGATGTCCATGAGCACCCCGTCGTCGGTGGCCGCGATGATCTCGTCGAGCGTGTGCGGGCCCGGTTCCAGGCCCACGTTGGTCATCCGCACCATCGGCAGCCGGGCCCAGCCGTCCGCCCGTACGCTGCCGCCGTACCGAAGGCCGGCCACGGCGGCCGAGTCCCGGCCGGCGAGCACCCCCACCCAGTGGCCCGCGCGGACCGCATCCCGCTTGACCGCCGGTGAGCCCTCGTCGTCGAAGCCGAAGCTGCCCAGCGCGCCGGGGATGGTCGGGTCGATGGTGACGTTCATCAGCTCGGAGCCGTAGCGCAGGCTGCCGAGCTGGCTCAGGTCCAGCCAGGACGTCCCAGCGAAGGCGGCCTCCCAGCCGAGGATCCGGTCCAGCTCGATGGCGTGCCCGACCGACTCGTGGATCTGCAGGGCGAGCTGTTCGCCGCCGAGGATCAGGTCGGTCTCGCCGGACGGGCACTCGGGCGCGGTGAGCAGCTCCCGGGACTCCTCGGCGATCCGGGCGGCGTGCGCGGTCAGGTCGAGTGAGGTGACCAGCTCCCAGCCGGTGGTGCCGTACTGGCCGCGGTAGCTGGGGTAGGACCGGCGCTGGGTCTCGCCGTCGCCGATCGAGGTGGCCGAGATGCCGCCGCCGCACTCGCGGATGCGCTGGTCGATCCGGTGCCCCTCGCTGGAGACGAACCACTTGGCGGTGTCCCAGATCTGGTAGAGCCCCTCGGCCAGGTCGGCGCCGTGCGCCCGCATCGTCTCGGTGGCGCGGACCAGCAGGTCGCCCTTGTCGGAGAGGGGGACGCCGAGCGGGTCGACCTCGCAGCCGGAGGCCCAGCTCGCGACGGTCGCCTCGACCGGGACCAGATCGATCGGCGGGCCGGGCACCCGCGCGCTCGCGGCGGCGATCGCCGCGGCGCGCCGGCCGGCCTCGCGCGCGTCCGACAGATCCGGTACGGCGTGGAAGCCCCAGCTCGACCCGACCAGCGCCCGGACCCCCAGCCCGACGCTCTCGTCCTGGGTCAGCTCCTCGATGTCCCCGTTGCGAGCCGACATCGACTCGTAGCGGCGGTGCATCACCCGGGCGTCCGCGTACCGCGCCCCCGCGTCGAGGGCGGCCTGGACGGCGTCGGTCGCCGCGTCGAACTCGGTCATGCCGGCACTCCGGTGCGCTCGCTCATGCGCCCGACCCTAGGTGAACCGACCGCCGTCCGTCAGGGGACGAGATCCTCCGGCCGGATCGTGGCGCGCACTGGCTCGGTCAACTCCAGCGCCTCGCCCGGCTTGGTCACCGACAGTTCCCGGTAGTGCCGGCCCTGCCGTCGGTACAGGTGCAGTGTGCCGTTCTCCTGTTCGACCAGCAGGTACCACTCAATCCCGGCGGCGGCGTAGTAGTGCATCTTGAGCACCTTGTCGGTGGCCGCGTTGCTCGGCGAGATGATCTCGCAGACCAGCCGGACCTCGCTCGCCTCGACATTGACCTCGTCGAAGTCGATGGGACCGGTGATCACTAGGTCGGGGATAGGAATTCGACCGGGCCTGAGGCGAACGTTGACGGCTTCGAGAACGTGTAGCCCCGCCTCGCGCGCCGGGATGCGGAGAGCTACCCGCAGTTCGCCGGAGATGTTCTGGTGTCGGGGGGTGGGCGCAGGGGTCACGTGGAGGCTCCCGTCGAAGAGTTCGACGCGTTGCTGCGTCTCGCCGAGCGCGAGGTACTCCTCTTCGGTCCACGGTCCGTCGTGGTCGAACACCGCCGCGGTCATGGTCACCTCCACCTCGTGCCGGCGGGAATCTTCACGTGGCTGGCGCGTCCATCGTCGCACCCGCCGTGCGATCACGGTACGCAGACGTCGAGTCGTGGACGTGAATCTCCTGCTGAGGGGCTGGCCAAGCTCGAAACCCACTCGTTACGCTCAGCCCGCTGACATCCCACGTTTTGTAGCTTATTTTCGCCTCCAGAACTTTGCTGTAAGTTCTCTTCGTCACTGAGGGAGGCGGTCGTGGGCAGGTCGGAGTCGGCGCCGTCCGGGGAACCGGACCGCCCCGTGGTCCCGGAGCAACGCTCCGGT
The DNA here is from genome assembly GCF_040634005.1 of Micromonospora sp. NPDC007271. Taxonomy (NCBI): domain Bacteria; kingdom Bacillati; phylum Actinomycetota; class Actinomycetes; order Micromonosporales; family Micromonosporaceae; genus Micromonospora; species Micromonospora sp. NPDC007271. The sequence goes on along the minus strand of NZ_JBEYER010000016.1, from coordinate 82 downwards.
GAGGGCCCCTATCTGCGGGTGAAGGACCTGCGGGTGCGGTTTGACACCGAGGACGGTGTGGTCCGGGCGGTGGACGGGGTGT